>JAWOKW010000183.1:0-4799 GCA_033854095.1 Candidatus Methanoperedens sp.
AAATTTTGCACCTTCGATGCCTCTATATGTCTTGTCATGGTAGCGCACAAACGAATAAATCCTTGCTCCGACCTGAGGGTCAACCGCATTTATGGTGACTGTTACGCTCGTTACCCCCACCTCAACAAGCTCCTCTATTTTTTCAGGAAGTAAAAGCCCGTTAGAAGCCACACATTTTATCAGTTCGGGATATTTTTCATGAACAAGCCTCAGCGTCTCAAAGGTCTCCCTGTTCGCAAGCGATTCACCTGGACCTGCGATACCTACCACACGCAGGTGAGGCATCTCTTTTATATATTTATCCACTCTTACAAGCGCTTCCTGCGGGTTGAGGATAACACCTGCAACGCCTGGTCGGTGTTCGCATTTATCCAGTTTCCTGATGCAGTAGTTGCACTGGATATTGCAGCGCGGCGCCACAGGTAAGTGGATCCTTGCGGTCGTGAAGTGTGCTTTTTCATTGTAACACGGATGCACGCTCGTAAGATGTGCGAATTTTGAGCCGATGTTGCCCCAGCGTTCCTGTTTCATAATTCCTCATTTTATTCGTAATTATACGAACTATAATTGGCTTTCATAGTATATAGGTATGTTGCTTAAACTGGTAATTGAAGAAATTTTGGTTGATGTAATGTCTCTTTCATCATCTTTGCGAGATCGCGTAAAGCGCGCTGGCAGTCTCCAACAAAAGTGGAACCGTGCATAGTGGCAAGCCTCTCAGGCTCAAGATCAGCTAATCTTTGGAGTATACCCTCGGTTTGCAGTGTATAGGGCATGTAGTAAGCTAAAGGACCAGTCTGGTATTCAACTAAAGTTTGCTTAGCCCTCTCAATAATATCTTCCTCAGTCATTGGCTCGACATCACCGTTCTGGTGGAACAAATCCGAGCAAAGTAATGTCCTGTTTATCTCTTCGAAAAAGTGTCCAGCATCCCATGCATGTGGAACGTGTGGGGTCTGAAGGAAGCGGAAGCGATACTTGCCTGTGGTAAGCACTTCGTTATGTTTCATGCCATGTGCTGGTCGAGTAGCAAAATCATTAATGTTGACTTTGCCTCCAATCAGGCTACATACGGGTTCTGCTTTCGGTGCTATATCTAACCACTCATTGAGCGAACCGCATTCATCAGCCTCGAAATGGCTGAACGCAATCCAACGGATTTGTGAGGGATCGATGATACTTGCCACCGCATCACGAACTATAGGAAACATCTTACATGGACCAGTATGGTACAGTAGTGGCTCGTTATCCTTGACGAGAAATTGGTTGAACTGAAGATTTTTCTCTGGAAAATATGTCGATACACGGTAAAGGTCTGGGGCTATCTCAGTCACTGTGGTCATGAATCTACTTCTCTTTTTCAAACATTACAATCCCTGTCTTAAGACATGCAGCTTCGTCAGCCGTCAGTGTTCTCCTGATGGCGTTCTCTGCAATTATCGCACTGTTGCCAAGCGGGTCTTCTATCATGACCGTAATCTTATAATCTCCTGCCTTTATTTTTTCAATTATAGATCTGAGGTGCTGTGCGCGCTCAGTTTTTTCTTTTTCTCCCCACAGTTCCACAGCTTCTAAGATATCATCTACCCTGTCGAGTATGCCTTCGATATTCGAGACAAAGGATTCAGAAGCAGGTCCTGGCTCGATATCTATTCCAAGTTCTGGTATCCGTATCGTGCCTGAAGTTCCGCGCACCACCCGAGCGTTCAGGTCATCTGTATTCCGTATCTTTAATTCGTAATGTACAGGCTCGTGCTGTGTTAAAATCAATGTGTCTGAATTTTTGAATCCGCATTCGCACAGAGAAGTAATATGCATTACCTCGCCAAAAAAAGGGATCGTCTGTGGAACCCAGTTTGTTACAAGTTCCTTACGGCACAGCGGGCATGTGCTTCTGGTGACAGCAGCGGATTTCACTTTAACTTCTGTCTGTCGATGCGCACGCCGCGCGGCGTCACTATGATCTGGTCCTCTTTTATCATGGCGATATCCCCGTGAACATCGCTGACCACCTGTTTTAAATCTTTGATTGCACGGTCAAAGAGCAGTTTG
This sequence comes from Candidatus Methanoperedens sp., assembly GCA_033854095.1. Lineage (GTDB taxonomy): Archaea > Halobacteriota > Methanosarcinia > Methanosarcinales > Methanoperedenaceae > Methanoperedens. Next base: position 2,053 of record JAWOKW010000183.1, read on the forward strand.
TCATGTTTTGAAGACGATATATCGATGATAAGGACGTTGTTTTCATAAATCTGTTTTTTCAATTGCGGCAGTGTATCAAGCGCTGAGAGTTCAGCCACACGGATGAACATGTTCGTGGGCTCATCCTTGAAGCCTTCCTCGAATTCTGAAAGGTCAAGTTCCTGATACTCTTCAGCTTCAGATCTGGCTTTTTTCCCGCTTCCTATAAGCTTATCTAAAAATTTAACCATGAAATCATCACCTTACCATCTTAATGTGTATTTCTATTTATCTATTTCTGTTCAAGCTTCCAGAGATCATCTCCAACGTAATGGATGGACTTCACAGCCTTACCTTTCCTTCCTGCCATCTCACTGCCAGCCATAAGCGCCCTTCCAATCGCTAACGCCTTTCCGTGCGCCTGCTCCACAACTATGACAAGATCGCCCTCTTTTATGGATGTATCAGCCTCAATGATTCCAGGACCCATCACGTCTGCCCCGTTTATAACGAACTTCACAGCACCCGGGTCCACCACAACTTTTCTGCGTGCAGGATTCAATTTAAGAGCACCTTTCACAGTAGGGAAAATCTTTCCTTCGATCTTGAACAAAAGCGGCTCGCCGTCCACGAAAATGAGCTCCCGTTCATCTGTTGCAACATATTCGAGTTTCCTGTTCGCAAATGCCTGTGCATCGCCAAACGCCTCTACAATATCGTTAATAAGGGCTTTTTCATCTGTCTTTCTCAGGACAGTGCGTGATTTTATTCTCATTATGCACCAATAGTTTTAAGTATTGTACTGACAACTGTGGTGCACTATTTCGTTAATGGTTTAAATAAACTTTATCAGGAGCGTTTTATGGGAAACAGACCCCTCGACATTCTAAACAATGCATTAAGTAAATCGGTGCTGATACGGCTGAAAGGTTCAAGAGAGTTCAGAGGCGAACTGCAGGGATACGACATGCATATGAACCTTGTTCTTTCAAATGCCGAGGAAATAAAAGAAACTGAAACAAAGAAACTTGGAACAGTAGTAGTGCGCGGGGATAATATAGTATTCATCTCCCCATAGAGAAAGGTGATAACAGATGTCAAAAGGTACGCCATCAATGGGTCAACGCCAGCACAAGACGCATGTAAAATGCAGAAGGTGCGGCAGTGTATCATTCAATACCCATACACAAATGTGTGCATCGTGTGGATTTGGCAAGACCGCACGCATGAGATCCTACAAATGGCAAGAGAAATGCGGATATTAAGGTGACAGCCGGTGCATGAAGAGTGCGGTGTGGTCGGTGTCTCTTTTAAATATGAGTCGCCTGCTGCACTGTCTATCTATTATGCGCTTTATGCTCTCCAGCACAGAGGACAGGAGTCAGCAGGCATAACCGTCCATGACGGTGCACAGGTCAGAACTTTGAGAGGAATGGGGCTTGTGCCGGAGGTTTTTAACAGGTCTGATATCCAGAAACTGAAAGGTCATGTAGGTATAGGGCATGTCCGCTATTCAACTACTGGCGGCTCGAAAATAGAGAACTGCCAGCCGCTGCTTGTTAGCTTCAGGAGCGGAACGATAGCAATCGCCCACAATGGTAATCTCGTCAATTCAAAGGAATTGAGAGTCCAACTTGAAAAAGAAGGAAGAATATTCCTGTCCGAATCAGATACCGAGGTCATAGCTCATCTTTTAGTTAAAAAGCTGATGCATTACGGACTTGAAGATGCTGTCAGAGAATTGATGAAACAGCTTGTCGGTTCTTATTCGCTTGCGATCTTAGTGGACAACAGGCTCATCGTTGTCCGAGACCCGCTTGGTATCAAGCCGCTGTGCCTTGGGCAGATAGACAATGGTTTTGTCGTGGCATCTGAAAGCGTAGCTATAGATATACTGGGCGGCGATCTTATTCGTGATATAGCGCCGGGTGAAATGCTCACATTCAATAACGGGACATATGAAGCTCATCAATTGTTCAACTCAAAAAATCATGCGCACTGCGTTTTTGAATATATCTATTTTGCACGTCCTGACTCGGTTATAGATGGAGAGCTTGTTTATAACGTAAGGATGCGTATAGGCAAGATGCTTTTTGAAGAACATCCTGTTAAAGCAGATATCGTTTCCCCTGTGCCTGATTCTGGCATTACTTATGCCATAGGTTTCTCAAAAAGCTCAAGTATCGATTATATGGAAGGGTTGATGAAAAACAGGTATATTGGAAGGACTTTTATCATGCCTGGACAGGATATGAGAGAGACCGCTGTCAGGCTTAAACTCAATACAATCAAACCCAATATTGAAGGAAAGAGCATTGTGCTCGTAGATGATAGCATAGTTCGCGGGACGACATCAAGGCGTATAATCGACCTGATGCGAAAATCAGGCACAAGAGAAGTGCACATGAGGGTCGCAAGCCCGCCCATAATCTCGCCGTGCTATCTTGGGATCGACATGGCAACAAGAGAGGAGCTTGTGGCTGCACATAAATCTGTAAAAGGTGTTGAGGCTCTGATCAATGCTGATTCGCTCGGCTATATAAGCATCGATGGGCTTGTGAAGTCAGTCGGGATTCCAATGGATGACCTCTGCATCGGGTGTTTAAGTGGATTCTATCCAGTTGAGATTCCTGGTGAGCAGTGTGCAAGAAAACAGTTGAAATTGTCCGAATTTTAAATTTTGCTGCTTTCAAGGAATTTTTTCAGAGCCACTGCGCCGTTATGTTCGGTGTCCTTGGCAGCATAAACAAATGTGACCGTTCCTTCTT
>JAWOKW010000184.1:0-3991 GCA_033854095.1 Candidatus Methanoperedens sp.
AGCCCGCATCGCGGGCTGGGCCGCCATCTGCGTAGCGTTCTTCCCTACCAAGTCGCCGGTCGCACCGCTTCTGCAGCCCTTCTGGTGGAGGGAAATGACGGGAACGCTGCACTTTAGCGCCGCGACCGTGCTGTTCCTGTCGTTCAGCTACTTCTCGCTGTTTCTGTTCACGAAGACCAGGAAAGATCAGGCGTCAGCGCCGCTGCCGACGGAGAAGCGGGTGCGAAATGGCATTTATATCGTCTGCGGCATTCTCATGGCGGGCTGCATCGTGTGGGCCGACATTGTTGAGTTGACGACTACTGCAAAACGGATATTCCTGCCCGAGGTGATCGCTCTCGAAGCCTTTGCGGTGTCGTGGCTGACCAAAGGCCGCGCGGAGAGGACGGCGGTCGGCATCGCGAGACGGGCATGGCACTACGGGCACAATCCGAAGCAGGCAGTCAAGAAACTGTATAGCGCTGTTCGTGGTTAGGGGGAAGCTGTAGGGGACGCGAGCAGGAAGTTGAAATAACTACAGATTCAAGTCTGACACTGTGTATGCAAGGTCCAGGTCTGCGGAGAGGGCCGTTTTGACCTTCAATTACGTCTCGTATACAGGCAAAACACAAATGCGGTGGGACTGCACCGAAGTGTATCAGTATCGCGACGGTCACTGGCGTATTATTCAAACCCATTGGTTGATAACCGGGACAAAATAACTGAAGGAAATTAGGGGAGATAAAGGAAAGCATTTTGAGAACCAACGTCCCTAGAGTTTCGCTTGATCCAATAAATATTTCTTAATTATACTCTTACTTGATAGCTTGATGAGCTCCCTATGTTTAATATTAAAGGCAGATTACTCAATTCATTAAGTTACCACTTAATCAAAGAAGAACATAAGTGGCGTAAGAATAATTATCGCCGCGAAATTGGATATTCTTTTCTCCGACGATTTCTACTCTCTATCAGTGATAACCCGATTATTGTCAACATATATGTGTCACTTCTTGTTTTAGGGATAACAATTGGATTGTTGATTGGATTAAATGACCCACACAGTGAAGGGCAGTCATCAGAAATATCTACTCTCGCCTCATATTTCACAACGTTGTGGACAGTTCAAGCTGCCATTTCTGGTTTAATTTACCCTATCGTAATAAGTTTTGTGACGCTGTTATTACAACGTAGACATTCCGCAAAATCCAGTCTTGATGTATATCTTAACGACACATTTGCAATTCTGTCTGGTGTAAGTGGTTTATCGCTTATCTTAGTCATGGCTATTCAGCATTGGCTATTGGTTAAGGCTAACAATGACGTAATAATTAAATGGATGTTATGGGTAGACATTCCTTGGTTTGTCATTATCCTGATCGGTACAATATGGTTTTTAAGCCGCTCCTTTGAATATTTACGTCCTGACGTCAGGGCCGAGATTTATAGAAAATATGCTATTAACGTCGTGTTTCCACGGGAAGTGAATGAGTATCTTAGAACTTTATATTATTCAACTGCCCCTGAACAGGGATTACTGCGGGGACTGGATTTAGATAGATCAGATGAAGTGAAAGGGCAGTTAGTGGTCTTCGGTGATTTTGGTTTAAGAACAGGTGTTGAAGAAGTAGGAATTGATATAAAAGAAAAAAATATTGCGTCGACGTACATTTTCGGATTTTGAAAATAGTCATCAAGCGATGGCTTGAACGTGTTAATAAAGCATTCGAGGGACAAGAAGGAATCGACTCTTTGTCAACAAGATCTGAGAGACCTTTACTGTGTTTCGTGCCATATCCAGGTGAAGAGTATCAAAATCATATATCTATGTGTCGAATCTTAGGCAATATTCATCTGTCTCGATGGGAAAAATATTTAGTTACAATGTCTTTTTCTTTTAAGGGAATTTCATGAAGCCTTACAGCCTAAAAATAAAAGAAATGATTTCGGACCTCACCTCGGAGGCTCGTGCTGCTATTAGTAGTGGAGAGGAGGTAGTATATGAAGAAGTACTTAATAACTTAGTTATTTTTCATATTTCTCTAATAAATGCAGGTAAATACATTAACGAACGGGGACAAGTCGATAATTATGCACTTGTTCCTGCGGGAAATGGTTTATTTGCTCACGAAGTCCATCAGGAATGGACGCTATGTTATCAAAATTTAATTATCGAAGTAGTTTCGCAGTTGAGCAGAAATAGATCATATTTTGAACGTATGTCATATGTGCCAGGACATCTTTTTAGTGGAATGTATGAAATCAAAAATCCTAAAATATTAAATAACATCATTCAATTGCAATCATCATTATTTTACCATTTGGAATTATGGTGGGTGAAAACTATCGAAGATCAACAGCGCCTGGATCATAATATGTGCTCCCCTGCATCCTTATCTCCACCTTTCTATTCGGTTTACGATTCAGCTTTGAAAACATTTATTGGTGCATGGGAGCAGTTAAAGAACTTTTACTTTCCGCCGACAGAGATTTCAAATAACCCTAATTGGGATGAGTTACGCGCGATCTTCCCTTATTATGAAACACATCTTTATGAAACTGTTATTTATCTATTTAGAAGCGTAATCAGCGGTGATCAAGAAGCTGCTTTGTGGCTACTCGATGTCCTATTGAGATGGCCATCAGATCATAAATATCGGTTTCACGAATCGTATAATTTAATACGACATACCAGAATGCTTACAATCGATCTATTTGAAAACGATTGGACTGAGGTAAACAATAAGATTGACACTTACAGTGAGGGTGTAAGAAAAGCAGAGGCTCTGAACTGCCCCCCTCTGTTTAGACAATTATGTTAGAATGCCGGACAGGATCTTTAGCCCCAGGGGGCGGAAAGGATCTTGTCATGAGAAAACAGAGGAAGTTCAGTCCCGAGTTCAAGCGTCAAGTTGTTGAGGAATATCTGAGCGGAGTCAGCACTGCGGCCCAGCTCTGCCGGAGACACAGTATTTCCTCCGGGCTTCTGTATCATTGGAAAAAGCAATACGTCAAGAACACGTTCGAGCCCGATGCTGTCAAGGAGGCCGCTTTGGAAGAGCGCGTCGGCCAGCTGGAACAGGCGCTCGGGAAAGCCCATCTCGAAATTGAATTCTTAAAAAAAGCGCTTCATCAGAGCTTCGAGTCCCGGAAAAAAGGCAGTTCATTGCCGACCACCGAGACCTTGTCAAAACCGTCACGAGGGGGTGCGAACTCATGAAGCTCCCTCGAAGCAGCTACTATTACAAGTCAAAGAAAAAGGAGTCGCCAGAGGATCAGACCCTGGCCAACCGGATCGAGGAGATCACCGAACAGTTCCCGCAGTACGGCTACCGAAAAGTCACCCGGGAGCTGCATCGGGAGTCTGTCCCGGTCAACCACAAGAAAGTCCACCGGATCATGCGGGAAAAGGGCCTTCTGGTCCATAAAACCAAGCGGTTTGTGAAAACCACAGACAGCAACCATCCTTATCCCGTATATCCGAACCTGATCAAGAATCTGGTGGTCGCAAGGCTCAATCAGGTCTGGGTGGCCGATATCACCTATATCCGGATCACGGCAGCCTTCGTCTACCTGGCGGTCATTCTGGACCTCTGCTCCCGAAAAGCAATCGGATACGCCATTTCCCGGAGCATCGATACGACGTTAAGTCTCGAAGCGCTCGGGATGGCGATTCAGAACCGAAATCCTTCTGCCGGGGTGATTCATCACTCAGACCAGGGAGTGCAGTACGCAGCCCATGATTATATCGACAAACTTAGAAATCACGGGTTCCGGATCAGCATGTCCCGGAGAGGCAATCCGTACGATAACGCTTTTGCCGAAAGCTTCATGAAAACCATAAAGACCGAGGAAGTCTATCTCTGGGAATACCGAACCCTGGACGACGTTCTCAGACGGCTTCCATACTTCATTGAGCAAGTGTATAATCAGAAACGGCTGCATGCTTCTCTGGATTACGTTCCTCCAGTGGAATATGAAGCAATGCTGATGAATCAGAACCATAAAACAC
>JAWOKW010000185.1:0-3142 GCA_033854095.1 Candidatus Methanoperedens sp.
CTGTAATCACTGCATGTTTTGTATGGCGAACTCTGAATCCAGATGTACTTGTACCAACAGGCTTAAACTACATTTATTTGACATTAGTATTGAGTTTAGTACCTATAGTCACGATTCTTGGATACGATGGTGGAGAAATAGTTTATTCTTAAGTTATTGTGTTGCATAAAAGCTACTGCTATCGATTGTTTTAAGATAGCAAGTAAATGCATGAACTCTTTACTAAGAATGAGAATGAAGATATTAAAAATAATAAAACTTACCTTTCCGCACAGATTGCTGAATAGATATTATCTACAGTATTAAATATATATATATATTGCCGTCATGTTAATATACGGCTTTAGCTCATTGATGGATAACAATATACAGAGTGTAAATCCAATTAATAAAATAGTGCTCAGGCAAAGGAAGTATAGGCAGGCATTTATGTTTATATGCACAGCCAAAGTGGGAGATATCTGAACCATATCGAGATGCAAATAAGTCAAGTAAATTGCTGCTATTTGACATGATGAGAGAAATGAAATCAAAAAAATCAAAAACCCAACGCAAGCAGGCTGAAATAGCAGAGCACAAACGGACCGAGAAGGCGCTACGTTACCATCGCGACCAGTTTGAGACGCTGCTCAATCAGGCTCCACTTGGCGTGTACCTCGTCAACGCGGATTTCCGCATCGTGCAGGTGAACCCGGTCGCATTGCCAGTGTTCGGCGATATTCCCGATCTGATTGGGCGGGACTTCGACGAAGTCATTCACATTTTGTGGATCAAAGAATATGCCGATGAAATCGTGCGGTTGTTCCGGCACACCTTGGAAACAGGCGAATCGTACGAAACACCAGATCGCACTGAATACCGGGTTGATCGCCAGGTAACCGAGTACTACGAGTGGCGAATTGATCGGATCCTGCTTCCGGATGGACGCTATGGGGTAGTCTGCTATTTCCGCGACATTACCGAGCGTAAGCGGGCCGAGGAGGCGCTGCGCAAAGCGCACGATGAGTTAGAACTAAGGGTTCAGGAGCGGACAGCAGAACTGGAAGAAGCTAATAAAGCATTACAGGCTGAGATTACAGAGCGCAAGAAAGCGGAAGAAGAACTAATTAAAAGCAACAAGAGAACAATTGATATTCTTGAAAGCATTAATGATGGCTTTTTTGCCTTAGATAATGATTGGAACTACACCTATGTTAATAAGCGTTCAGCAACCAGCGTTGGCTTGGAGCCCAAAGATTTTATTGGACAAAACTTTTGGAAGCGCTATCCTCATATTATTGACTCTGTATTTGAAAAGAATCTTCACGAGGCAAAACTAAAAGGAGATGTTAAGCGTTTTGAAATGCAAGGCATTCTCAATCCCGCAACATGGTATGAGTATAGCGTTTTTCCATCAACTGAAGGGATCTCAATTTATTGGCAAGATATCACTGAGCGCAAGCAGGCCGAGAGGAAGCTGGCCGAGCAGGCTTTTATGCTTGCCAATATCAGCGATGCAGTCATTGGGTTTGATCTTGATTATCGAATAACCTACTATAGTAAATCGGCCGAGAAGATGTATGGCTACAGTGCTGAGGAAGTTATAGGTCGTCCCAGCCTCGAAGTATTCCAGCCATCCTACTTGGAAATCACGCGCGATGAGGCGCTTGCGCAGCTCAAAAATACAGGCAAATTGGTCGCCCAAGCAATTCACACCAAAAAGGATGGCAGTAAGGTCATAGTTGAATCTCATGCGGTACTTCTATATGACGATCACGGCAAGCCTACCGGACTCATAGGGATTAACCGTGATATTACCGAACGTAAGAAAGCCGAAGAGACGCTAAAGCAAAGTGAAGAGCGTTTTAAGGCATTAGCAGAAACTATCCCCCTTGGGATAGGAGTATCTGAAATTCCGGATAACAATTTTCTTTATGTTAATGCTTCATATGAAAAGGCCTTCGGCTATGAAAAGGGAGAATTATTACACAAGAGAGCTCCTGACGTTTATTGGGACAAAAAAGATCGGGAAGAGATACTTAAGATACTGAAGAAAAACGGTTATGTGGATAACCAAGAAATCAGGTTAAAGAGAAAAGATAGGTCGATGTTCTGGGGAATAATCTCGGCACGGCCAATAAATTTTGAAGGCAAACCCGCTCTTTTAGGTACTTTTAACGACATCACCGAGCACAAGCGGGATGAGGAGAAAATAAGAGAACAAGCCACTCTTCTGGATAAAGCACAGGATGCCATTATCGTTAGGGATTTAGAGCACCGCATCACCTACTGGAACAAAGGTGCGCAGCGCATGTACGGCTGGACAGCAGATGAAGCCGCAGGTAGAAATGTTATCGAGTTTTTATATAAAGATAAAAATGAGTCCCCCCAGATTATTGAAGCCAGGAAGACAGTCATGGAGCAAGGCGAGTGGAAAGGAGAACTGGGGCAAATAACTAAAGATGGTAAGGAAATCATTGTTGAAAGCCACTTGACTCTGATCCGCGATGATAAAGGGCTGCCGAAATTAGTATTTGCCATCAATACGGATATCACCGATAAAAAGCGGCTTGAATCACATTTATTACGAGCGCAGCGGATGGAAAGCATAGGCACTCTTGCAGGTGGCATAGCCCATGACCTCAACAATATGCTTACACCAATGATGATGTCGCTGAATACGTTAAAACAAAAATACAAAGATGAGCAGAGCCAGAAATTGCTTATTATTCTTGAGAAAAACTCCGAGCGAAGTGCTGATTTAATAAAGCAAGTTCTCTCATTTTCACGAGGAGTAGAGGGTGAACGCGTTCCTCTTCAGGCAAAACATCTCATAACTGAAATTGAGAAGATTGCAAAAGAGACATTCCCAAGAAACATTGAAATCAGAACTGATATACAAAAAGACCTCTTTACGATATCAGGAGATACCACACAACTGCATCAGGTTATAATGAACCTGTGCGTGAACGCCCGCGATGCTATGCCTGATGGCGGTATTCTGAGTATCTCTGCTGAAAACTTTTCCATTGATGAGAACTATGTACAGATGCATATTGAAGCTAAAGTTGGTTCTTACGTAGCCATTACAGTCTCAGACACTGGAATCGGTATCCCTCCTAAAATAGTTGATAGAATTTTCGAACCATTCTTTACGACAAAG
>JAWOKW010000186.1:0-2736 GCA_033854095.1 Candidatus Methanoperedens sp.
TCCTCTCATGTTCAATACATAGACAGATACTCTCAAGTTCTGTCCCTCCTCTTCCTTGCGAATCGGGAGTTTGTTCACTTCGGAGCTGTTAGAAGAGGTTTTTAAATCTGGCACACTGAGAGTTTCCTCTTTGTTTAATGCCGGATCACAGTTGCACCGAACTAGTGAAGCATTCGGTGGTGTGTATGTATCTCTTTCCTCTAACGTCTGCATCTTTTCAATGCCTCCTAATCAACCGGTTGCCCTCGCTCCTCACGGAACAAGCCTCACAGCTTTACCTTGAGGTGATTGACCTTGTGGTTCTCATCATGGCTCACACCTATGGAGTAGCCAGACTTGACACACCGAATATACAGGCCGGTCCTGTCTGCGGCCTTCTGTTCATTCTCCAGATCGGAGAACTCTTCTTCTGTAATTGATAGCGAATGGATGCTGTCAAAAACTCGCAGCGCATTAATATCCATTTTATCTCACCTGCATTGCAAATTGTCTGGATATTTTTATGTTCTAAACCGTGTTACACAAATCCCATCGAATTGATTTATCAATAAATCATTAATCCTGTAAACTTGTTTACTTGTTATATTATGAATATCGAGGCTGATACTTTTTTGATATCGTATAGCTGTAATAGAAAATCAATCATTGACGCTGGCAGTAGCCAGCCATTTATTAGAGTCGCCTGGGGGCGATACCCCAGCACAGTTCATTGATGTTATGATGTTGAAAAACTCTATTGGCAAAACCACAGATATAGTGTAGTTAATACTGTATTATTGGGAAACGGTGTATGCAGGTCTTGCGACCTTAAGTCCGGGGGTAGGGGGAACTTGCAGTTACGTTTATACCCAATTTCTTTCTACACTATTCAGCGCAGCAGTTCATCCTGCTAACATCCTTCCTAAATGACTGTGCAACCAGTTTCACTGCTTCTGTCATAGTCGGAAAAACATGGACAGTGCCTATAATATCATCAATAGTCATGCCATATTTTACAGCAAGCACTCCTTCATGAATCATATCCGGCCGCCAGCGACGCCATGATATGCACGCCGAGTATGCGCTCTGTTTCTGCATCGATCACCATTTTTATAAGTCCCCGTGTATCCTTTGCCAGCACTGCTCTTGGCACAAGTTCCATTGGGATAGCGCTGCATCTGCAAGTTATGCCTGTTTCTTCTGCCTTCTTTTCTGTCAGGCCGACGCTCGCCACTTGCGGTATGGTGAATACGGCATGGGGCACTGCCGAAAAGTCCATCTTTTTCCCTTTACCTGCTAAGGCGTTTTCAGCCGCAATTGAGCCTTCTTTACCTGCCACGGTTTCAAGCATGGGTTCCCCAATAACATCACCTGCTGCCCATATATTAGGAGCCGAAGTTCTCATTTCCTCATTTACGATTATTGCGCCATCTTTGTCAAACTGAACGCCTGCTTTTTCCAAATCCAAATCTTTAGTATTGGGCTTCCTTCCTGTTGCCATCAGCAGTTTTTTAGCCTTAAATTCTCTTTTTTCTTCTCCAAAAAGCGCAGTTACTACGATATTACCGTTTTCTTTCCTGACACTTCTCACGCCTGCCCCGGTCTGAATATTTATGCCTTCATCCTCAAGATAGGCTTTGAGATAATCCGAGACTATGCTTTCCTCTTCAGGTATTATCCTGGGACTTCTCTGGAGTACGCTCACTTTTGTTCCGAAATGAGCAAACATCTGTGCAAATTCCAGACCGAGTGCCCTTCCGCCCAGCACTATCATTGATTCAGGAAGTTCAGATAGCTCCATAGCCTCTACATTGGTCAGGTAATCTATACTGTCTATGCCTTCTATCGGGAGGATGTGCGGAGAGGAGCCAGTAGCTACAATGAACTTATCAGCCTGTAGAATCTTGTTGTTCACCTTTACTTCATTTTTGGAATCAAAAACAGCCTGCCCTCTTGCAAGAGTTATGCCTAAAGCATCGATCACATCGATGTACCTGCCCTTCCTCAATCCTTCTACAATCTCTCTTTTCTCGTTTATTGTGCCAACGAAGTCAAAGGAAGAGGTAACGTCCAATCCAGTATGACCATGATTCTTATAGTAGTTGATTTCTCCGACCCTGAGCAGATACTTGCTTGGCACACAACCAACATTAACGCAAGTTCCACCGATTGTACCTTTCTCGATCATAGCTACCTTTGCTCCCAAATCTATGGCTTTTATTGCTGCCCCGAAGGCAGCAGAGCCGCTACCAAGGATTATTAAGTCAAATTTCTCCATAATTTAACCAATTTTCCTAAATTATTTTAAGAAATCTCCAAATATAGTTTTGCCATGTTCTAAAGCATTATCGAGTAAGTAAATTTCACCACATCTGAATTCAGGATTTTTCTCTCTCCATTCTTCCAGGTCTTTCTTGGAGCAGAAGAAGTTAATGAATGGGCAGAGAGTCTCTGCTGTACATTCGCCTCTTTCTCTATTGCTCCCAAATTCAATGATCCCATCAGGATTACAGGAATCGATTTTGCCATCTTTAACCACGATCATCATTTCTTTTCCGCATTCAGGGCATCTGGACAGGATGGTTATATCCGTACCCAGCATAAAATGGATACCTAGAGCATCTGTTGCGCAGAGAGCATAAACTTCATGTCCATCTTCAAAAATCACTCTATGGCGAGTTTTGGCAGCAGAAAAAGGGTAAGCTGAGATTATTTTGTCTTTCTTCTTCGTTATAATATCGAACTTTTGAAGTTTTT
>JAWOKW010000187.1:0-3881 GCA_033854095.1 Candidatus Methanoperedens sp.
AAATGTTATCTTTCCGTGTCGAATGTACTCGACCAGTCTATCTATAGAAGAAACTGTGCAATATCCTCGTTGCCGTTCCCGATTAGCCTTATAAGAGTTGGATTTTTTGTAAGCCATCTTTTAGTGATTTCATCAAGATATTTCCAGGTCGTCTCACCTACAGCCAACCTGTAAAAATTCTGTCCCTCATCTTTATGAAACATAATGTCCTCTCCCAACATGGTCACCAGATTCTTGATCATCTCAAAAATGAGTTGATAACTTTTCTTATGTCTCCTCAAAAGAACCATTCTGGCTTTTATGTCCTCTGAGATGGTTTCTGATAGGGACTACAGCTTTTCCATGTCAGGCGAGGATTCTTGCAGGTTTTCTTTTATCGTTGCTCTAATCAGATCAAGTGCCTTTTTTCTGAGTTCATTCTCTTCCTTCTGCCTGGAAGCGTTCATCGATTGCTGAATTCTGCCTCTCCGATGAATGATTTCATCAAGAAGGAGATCTAGGCATTCAACCAGAAATACTGCCTGGATTTCAAACACAAGTCTTGCTTGAATATCCTCCTGCCGGTCGGGCGGTATCGAAGTGAGCAGATTTCTTAAGTGTCTTTCCCGTGAGAGAATTTCAGGATAAAACACTATCGGGTTCACTCCATAGATTGAGAACCAATCTTTAGCTTTGACCAATCGATCATGAATTGCCTCTATATCCGCTCCGCCATAGGCTTTTAGGCCGGAGTAAGTAAATATCGTTGATAACGATTCTCGTGCATCGACTACAGAATACGTCGAAGGTAGTTTGATTAATTTACGTGCAAACCAGGGATACTGAAGTATAAAAGGTTGCTTTGCAGCACGGTAAAATGTGGATTTGGCAAGCGATTCCTTTCCTGATTCCTCTCGTTCTTTATTTATGTCTGATAATATGTGACCTTTTATTTCCAGAGGGTTTGATGTTATTCGACCTTCTATGGTTATGAATTCACCGAGTGTAATTGTAGGTTTATGCTGTCCGAGGTAATGCAGCCCTTTAAAAACAGCATCTTCTCGTAACCATTTCTTAAGACCGTGCCATGTTATACCTAACTTTTCTCCAATGTTTATTATATCGGTGCCGTAATAGCCACCATTTGTTTCTTCTAATTCCCTGAGATAGGCAAGAACCACGTTACGATTCACTTTCATGATCCGGGAAAACACTTATAATCGTATAAAAATTCATTTAAATTAAGTGTTTATTATTATAAAAAGTTACATGCGTGAGACTAATGTCGGTACAACTCCTATGGGAATCTGTATGTATATTGATAGTATATCCGTAAAAAATGCGGTTCCATATTTTTAGGTGTACAATCTCTCTGCCAATTCTATCCAGTCAGTCTTTCCAGGTAAGAACTCCTCAGGAGGCTTTCCATTCTTTAATGAGTTTATTATCGAAACAACCGAGCCTGCAACATGCTGCGGAGACATATCTGTGGTATCTATCTCAAAGACCTTGTCTGACATTTGCGATGCTTCTACAAGTATTACATCCAGCGCCTCAGCATCTGCATTTTCAGCTATCTTTTCAAAGGAGTATCCTCTTTTTTCAAGTCTTTCCCGCAAGATCAGAGGATGCGTCCTGAGCACGATAATCGCATCAGCAGGCAGGAAATGCGAAAGATGTCCTTCCATGATAAAATCATCCTGTGATTTATCGAGCATCTGTCTCACCCGTTTTTCCAGTTTTTCTATGTCCGCTATATACGAATCCCGCTTCTTGTCTTTTCCTGTGTAAAGTTTCTCATCAATAACAAGCTTATTCAGATCAATAATAGTGTAATGTTCATTGATAAGCCTGCAAACCGTGGTCTTTCCTGTGCCTGGTGTGCCAGTAAGAGCGATAATCATAAGATCGAACGCAGAGCCTCGATGACCTGCTGGTTCTGCTCCTCTGTACCCACACTTATCCTTATAAGCGACGTACCCGCCCCCCTGAATGATGTACAGTCCCGCACTATTATGCCCTTTTTTAAGAGCGATTCAGCGACTTCTTTCGCACTGCTGGGAGATACGTCTATCAGGATGAAATTCGCTTCTGAAGGATACACTTTACAGGGCGCCTCAAGTGCTTTAGTGAGATGCAATCTTCCTTTTTTCACGGTCTCTATGCTTTTATTTAAATGTTCGGTGTCATTTAATGCAGCAATACCGCATGCTGAGGACAATATATCCACAGAGAACGGCGTCATCACTTTCATATATTCCGCAGATATCCACTCTGGCACAACAGCATAGCCCAGGCGCATCCCTGCAAGACCGAACGCCTTTGAGAAGGTGCGCCCTATTATAAGATTATCGTATTCCTTCACCAGTCCTGCAAGACTATTCTTTGCGAATTCCACATATGCTTCGTCTATGAACACTATGGCGTTGACTGATCCAAGGAGCTTTCTTGCGGTCTCTTCGCTGACAGTATTTCCAGACGGGTTGTTGGGCGAGCAGAGAATGATCATTTTGGTATTTTCATTGACCTTGTCAAGAATATCCTCTGAAGTAATATTAAAATCAGGGTCTCGCTCTATAAATACAGGTTTCCCGCCATTCGCAAGCGTTGCGATCTCATAATACGAGAACGTGGGAATAGGAATTACTGCCTCCCTGCCTGGCGACATGAAAAGCCGCATCAGCGTATCAAGGATGCCGTCCATACCATTCCCTGAGACCACGATATTATTTACAGGATATCCTGTATAGTCCGACAGCGCACGTCTGAGTTCAAGTGCGTCTGCCTGAGGGTAGATATGGATTTTCGAGGCTCTTTCTTTAACAGCTTCTACTGCAACAGGCGAAGCCCCAAGCGGATTTTCATTAGAGCCGAGCTTGATTATCTTATCTGGATCAAGTCCATACTTGATGGCTATCTCATCGATGGATTTTCCAGGTACATATTCTTTGATATACTTCACGCCCGGACGAAGAAGATGTTCAAATCCCATTCAACACTTCCACGACCTTATTAAGCTGCTCCTTTGTGATGGTGAGAGGAGGTACAAAGCGCAGCACAGAATCTGATGTGCAGTTAAGAAGGACTCCGTTTTCCCTTGCTTTGCTCACTATGTCGTCGCACTTGATCGAAAGCTCCATGCCAACCATTAACCCTTTGCCACGTATCTCCGTGACATAATCCTTATTCAATCCTTTGAGCTTTTTGATAAGATACGCACCCAGTTCTTCTGACCTTTCAACAAGTTTTTCTTTTTTGATCACATCTATGTTCGCAAGGGCTGCTGCACAGGATAGCGCGTTTCCACCAAAGGTTGAGGCATGGTCGCCTCGCTCGAATTTGAGCGCGACATCTTCCTCTGCAAGCATCGCACCCATGGGGAAGCCTCCGCCCATTGCTTTAGCGAGCGTCATTATATCAGCCCTGACGCCTGAATGTTCTGCTGCGAACCATTTGCCTGTTCTGCCAAAGCCTGTCTGCACCTCGTCAAGAATCAATAGCGTGCCTGTTTCATCGCAAATCTCTCGCACTTCCTTCAGGTAATCATCAGTGGGTATTATTACACCGCTTTCTCCCTGTATGGGTTCAAGTATAACGCCTGCTGTTTTTTCATTGATCGCATCGCGTATTGCACCTGCGTCATTATAAGGGACAAATACAGCAGGGGAGAGGGGCTCAAAGGGCTTGCGGTATTTTTCTTTGTGTGTAACGCTGAGCGATCCTCTTGTTCTTCCATGAAATGCATGTTCAGCAGCAATGAACTCTTTTTTGCCTGAGGCTTTGAGCGCAAGTTTTAGCGCAGCTTCAACAGCTTCTGTTCCAGAGTTGCAAAAAAAGATGCGGTCCATTCCAGTAAGATGCGTGAGTTCCTCAGCCAAAACAGCCTGCTGTTCAGTATAATA
>JAWOKW010000188.1:0-4984 GCA_033854095.1 Candidatus Methanoperedens sp.
AGATGAGATAGCGCACTATGCACAGAGCCATAACGTGACAAAGATCGTAATGGGTAAACCCAGGCGTTTTGGATTTTTTCCTAATCTTGCCAGGAAGATCATGGTACGAACAAAAGATATCGATATATTCTTGTTTGCAGGTAAAAGTGAACAACCTATACCTGATAAAAAATTAGGTATAATCAAACCTTTAAATTACTTCATAAGCGCACTTGTTATTATTCTTGGCTCTATATCTGGTTATCTTTTAAGGGATTTTCTTGGTCAGATTAATTTATTGTTCTTAATGCTGCTGCCTTGATTATTTCTTTACTCATGTTTATTGGCTTTGCCTTTGTAATAAGCAACCTTGCATCCAAGCTTGATTACAAGGTGCACCAGCTTCGACAGAGTGAGGCCAGAAATGCAACGTTATATGATTTAAGTCAAGACCTTGTAACCGCTATAAACATTGATCAGGTCTTAAATATGATGATTCGTCATACAAGACAAATTTTTCCATGCGATACAGCTATTTTTCTTCCTGAAAATGGACAAGTTTCAGTCAGGGCTTCTACCGAAAGTATTCAGATAAATCAGAAAGAACTTGGTGTAGCAACATGGGTATGGCTCAATGGCAAACCTGCTGGTGCAGGTGAAGATACACTCTCAGAAGCATGGGCCTATTATCTTCCTATGAAAACGACAGATACAGTAAATGGTGTTGTGGGATTTCATTTCGACGATCCCGGAAAGAGTCTTACCCCTGAGAACAAGGTTGTACTTGATACTATTGCTCAGCTGGGAGCTCTGGCGATTGAAAGAATTGGCTCTAAGGAATAACATGTTCAAACCAGGCGACACGGTCAGCGGATATAAGATAGTAAAGCCGCTGAGCAGGGGAGGATTCAGCCAGATATACAAAGCCAGCGACCCAGATGATAAGTTTGTGATACTCAAATATTTCTTGTATTAGAATACATCGAAGGTGTATCGCTCCGTACATACATCCGCGATAATGCGCCGCTGCCTCTGAATGAGGCACTGTCTATCGCTGAGCAGCTTGCTGAGGTCGTCGATTATCTCCATGCCCATGGGGTTTATCATCGTGACCTGAAGCCAGAGAATATCATTATCGGGCATGATTGTAAAATACATATCATTGACTTCGGCAGTGCTTTGCTTGAAGGCAGCAGGCGTGTAACATGGAGATTCGGCACAAATGCCTTTGGGACACCTGATTATATGGCAACAGAACAAATCCAGGGAAAACGTGGAGATGCGCGCACTGATGTGTACGCACTGGGAATTATTTTATATGAGATGCTCACAGGAGCTGTGCCGTTTCGCGGGGATAATGCTCTTGCTGTAATGAATCAGCATCTCACGGCAAATCCTGTTCCCCCACGCAAGCTTGAGCTTTCAATTCCTCAATCAATAGAAGCCGTAATACTCAAATCAATACGCTGCAACCCTGATGAACGGTATCAATCCGCAAGCGTACTCCTGCATGATTTGAAGAATTTTGCAGACCTTGATCTGTCGCAATTTCGATTTGAGCCTGAACCTGCAGCCAGTGCATTGCTTACTGATCGGCAGATATGGATACGAAGCGTTTTGATTTTTATCGCTTTTCTGGCAATCGCAGCAATAATTGTGTTAGTAGTATATCTGATAACCTGACTTTCAGGGTTTTATGGGATACAAAATTTGAAATATTGGAAAAGCGCATACAGTAGAAATAGCAGAAAAAATTCCAAACCCATTATGTAGCCCATATATAGGCTACAAGAACATTTCAGGAATCATGCTCTATGGACTTATTTTATCGAAATGTAGCCTGCAAAACTCGGAATCTCAGGTGATAAAGCACAGATAATTCTTGAAAAAAAAGAGGGTTAGAACCCTCTTATCTATGCACCAATGTTACAGGCACTGTCGTGTCGCTGGTTATGCTAATACTGTTTGTATATCGCTTATAGCCACGCATGCTCACGGTATATTTATAAACTCCTGCTGCAGCATTGAAAACCACTGCTCCTGTTGCATCTGTTGTCTTTTTAATTCCGTTCATTACAACTGATGCGCCCTGAATAGGAGAATTTGCAGAGTCAGTTACCACGAAGGTCACATTAAATTCCTGCACTGGCGCAGATACTGTTGCAGTTGCGGTTCCTGTAATAGTTCCGCTACCACTACCGCCACCTGTTGCGGTTATGGTGGCAGTTCCTGCTCCAGATGCTGTGAACACACCTGTAATTGGGTCAATCGTACCCACTGCAGGGTCGCTACTCGTCCATGTTACATTTGCGTTGATCTGGTTGCCGAACAGGTCAAGCGTAGCTGCTGTAAAGGTCTGGGTTTGGCTCACGGTCAGTGAGGCTGTCGATGGTTTGACTGTTATTGTTGCCAGTGGAGGTCCGATGGCTACCAGCGCCGCGTATGTGCCACCTCCTGTAACGTCGGCATAGTTTGGTTGA
The DNA here is from genome assembly GCA_033854095.1 of Candidatus Methanoperedens sp. Lineage (GTDB taxonomy): Archaea > Halobacteriota > Methanosarcinia > Methanosarcinales > Methanoperedenaceae > Methanoperedens. Next base: position 2,460 of record JAWOKW010000188.1, read on the forward strand.
GCCTTAAACGTATTTCCATAATGTGTAAATACGTATGACACAGGATCGTGACAATCAGCCTGGCATGTGGTAGGCGGCCCACCGTATATTGATTGCAGAACTCCATAATAGGTTGGGGTTGCTGAAGCTCCTGGCACAATTACTAGAGCTACTGCCAAAAACAATAGCCCTAAACTGGTTTTTTTCATATTCATTTTTCTCACTCCGTTTTTATTCCGTTTTTAATTCGGACTCACCTCTATCCTAATATCTATAATCGGGACGTAAGCTTCGCTAAGCATTCATATGTTTGCTATGAACAATAACTTAGTTCGCGCTACTTCCCTGCATAATACCGGGTTATAGGTGTGATGTCCTTAAAAAGTGATTATTCCCCATGATAATAAAATGTGTAGTCTATTATTGATGATGGTTATCATGAATGAAAATAATCTTTAACCTAAGAGCTTATTTCCATACTTCATCAGTTCGCACATTTCAAGCCTCTCCGGACGTATTATTGCCTGTACCATCTTCATGCGGTCACCTTCTTTTTGCTCATATGCAACACTGAACGATAGAGGAAGTTATAAGCATTTGCATGTCTTATGCATAGATATATATACCATAAACTATTCAGTAAACAGCCGTATGCCTTTGATGAGGCTTCACAGGAGAAATAATAGAATGAACATAAAAAATTCGATGTACTGGTCAGTAATAATGGTTCTTTTGCTGCTCTCTATACCTGCTCTTGCAGCAGATGCGCCAAAAGTAGATACAGGCGACACTGCATGGGTCCTCATAAGTACGGCACTCGTAATGATAATGACCCCTGCTCTGGGTTTGTTCTACGGCGGCATGGTGAGGAAGAAAAACGCGCTCTCAACTATAATGTTCAGCTTTGTGATTCTTGCATTAATAAGTGTTCAGTGGGTGCTTTTTGGCTACAGCCTTGCCTTTGGTCCTGATGTGCACGGTGTAATAGGTAATCTCAACTGGCTCGGGCTCAACGGCGTGGGTCAGCAGCCCAACCCTGATTATGCAGCAACTATCCCTGCTTTAGCATATATGATGTTCCAGGCGATGTTCGCCATAATCACGGTTGCGCTCATCTCAGGTGCATTCGTTGAGCGCATAAAGTTCAAGGCTTTCATTGTATTCTCTCTGCTCTGGGCTACCCTTGTGTATGACCCGATAGCCCATTGGGTATGGGGCGTTGGCGGCTGGCTGCGCGGCCTTGGCGCACTTGATTTCGCAGGCGGCACAGTTGTGCACATAAGCTCAGGGGTTTCAGCTCTTGCGATCGCTTTTGTGATAGGCACACGCAGGGGATTTGGATAGCAGCCCATGGAGCCTCACAATATACCGATGGTCATACTTGGCGCTGCACTTCTATGGTTTGGCTGGTTCGGGTTCAACGGCGGCAGTGCAGTAGCAAGCAACGGACTTGCAACAAGCGCATTCGTAGTAACCAACACAGCCGCAGCAGCAGCAGCACTGGTGTGGACGCTGCTGAGCTGGTACCACAAGAGACCAAGTGTCCTTGGCGCAGCCACTGGCGGCGTTGTGGGTCTTGTAGCGATAACACCTGCTTCCGGTTTTGTTACACCGCTGGCAGCGATTGTAATAGGAGCAGTTGCAGCGGTTATCAGTTACTATGCCATGCTCTTCAGGAGCAAGCAGAACGTGGATGATTCTCTTGATGTCTGGGCATGCCATGGTCTTGGCGGAACATGGGGCGCTATAGCCACTGGAATATTCGCTACTGTAGCAGTGAATTCCGCAGGTGCGAACGGTTTGCTTTACGGGAATCCAGCACAGGCTGTAACGCAGATCATCGCTGTCGGCGTGACATGGGTATACGCGTTTGTTATGACGGTCATACTCGCCAAGATAATAGATGCGACCATTGGTTTGAGAGTAGCCGATGAAGAGGAAGCTGTTGGGTTGGATATTTCCCAGCATGCTGAGAAAGCTTACGCATGAGGTGAACAAAATGAAGAAAATCGAGGCAATAATAAGACCTGAAGATCTTGAAGGCGTTCGACTATCGCTTCAGGAGAAAGGTATCATAGGCATGACAGTCGAGGAAGTGCAGGGACGCGGACGCCAGAAAGGCGTCTGCTTGCAGTGGCGCGCAGGCGAATACTGCGTCGAGTTCCTGTCAAAGCTCAGGCTGGACATGATCGTGGATGACAAGGATGTGGAAAACGCCATAGCAGCGATCATAAAAGCCGCGAGAACAGGCAAGAACGGCGACGGCAAGATATTCATCTATCCTGTTGAAGATGTCGTGCGTGTCAGCACGGGTGAGCGCGGAAAGGAGGCTATATAGATTTCTTTTCGGGCTTTCGGATAGAATTCATGGGAGAAAATAAGAAGAAGATTTCACAGAAGGCGAGACCTTCAACTTAAAACTCCTTTTAAATCTTTAGTGCAATTTCTGAATCCAACAAATGCCTTTACCCATCGTTCCATACTTTCTCTGCTATACTTCCCAACAAAGCCGTTCCAGAACAGTCTAATTCTGCGTTCAATATCGC
>JAWOKW010000189.1:0-5321 GCA_033854095.1 Candidatus Methanoperedens sp.
AGAATGCCAAAAAGATCCGATATTAAGAAAGTACTTCTGATAGGCTCAGGTCCCATCATGATAGGTCAGGCGGCAGAATTTGATTTTTCAGGTAGCCAGGCATGCCGCGCCCTTCGAGAAGAGGGAATCAGGGTCGTTCTTGTCAATAGCAACCCTGCGACCATAATGACAGACACTGATATGGCTGATGCTATCTATATAGAACCGCTTGAGCCAGAGATTGTAGCAAGGATCATAGAAAAGGAAATGCCAGATGGCATCATTGCAGGTCTTGGCGGTCAGACAGGTCTTAATATCACGACTGAGCTTGCAGAGATGGGGGTACTGGACAAATTCAGGATAGAACTTCTCGGCACGCCGCTCCAGGCGATCAAAGATTCAGAAGACCGCGACCTGTTCAAGAAAAAAATGATAAGCATAGGTGAGAAGGTCCCGCGCTCAAAGGCTGTGAACTCGCTTGAAGAGGCTGAGATGCTGATAGAAGAGCTTGGACTTCCGCGGATCATCAGACCTGCATATACTCTTGGTGGCTCAGGCGGAGGAATAGCATATACACGCGAAGAACTCCTTGAGATCACTGAGCGCGGGCTTGAGCGCTCAAGGATCCACCAGGTGCTGATAGAAGAGAGCATCATAGGATGGAAGGAATTCGAATACGAGGTGATGCGCGATAAAAACGATACATGCATCATCATATGTAATATGGAGAACATGGACCCGATGGGGATACATACAGGTGAGTCCATTGTTGTAACACCTTCGCAGACGCTGTCAGATGCAGAGCATCAGAGGCTTCGAAGCGCATCAATAAAGATAATAAGAGCACTTGGGATCGAAGGGGGTTGCAATATCCAGTTCGCAGTGCGTGATGATGAGGTCAGGATCGTAGAAGTGAACCCCAGGGTTTCGCGCTCCTCGGCGCTGGCTTCAAAAGCCACAGGTTACCCCATAGCACGCGTCACTGCAAAGATCGCAATCGGTATGACGCTTGATGAAATCACAAACGATATCACAAAGAAAACTCCTGCGTCCTTTGAACCGACTATCGATTATACCGTTGTTAAAATCCCGCGCTGGCCCTTTGATAAATTCGTGACCGCTGATAAGCACCTTACAACTGCGATGAAAAGTACAGGCGAAGTGATGGCAATCGGGCGCACGATTGAAGAGGCGTTGCAGAAAGCCGTCCGCTCGCTTGAAGTGGATATGTATTTTGGCTTCAGGGAGTGGAAAAGTGATGAGATACAGGATATACTGCGCCATCCAACTCATGAACGCCTGTTCGTCATATATCAGGCGCTGCGAAACCTCATTTCTATCGATGAAATTTCAAAAATCACGAATATAGACCCGTTCTTTATCCAGAAGATACAGAACATCATAGACATCGAAGATGCGGTAAAACAAAACCTGTCTGTTGAAAACCTTAAAAAAGCCAAACGTATGGGTTTGAGCGATGAAAGGATAGCGTTCCTGTGCGGCAGGAGGCGTGAAGAGATAAATGACATGCGAAGGCAAAATAGCATTATCCCCACCTATAAGATGGTGGATACCTGCGCTGCTGAATTTGAAGCTGCAACGCCTTATTATTATTCCACGTATGAAGAGCAGTGCGAAGCTGTCCCGGATAATAAAAAGAAAGTGCTCATCATCGGTTCAGGTCCTATCCGCATTGGGCAGGGCATCGAGTTTGATTACTGCACAGTGCATGCTGTTACAGCGCTTCGATATGAAGGCATTGAGACACACATAATAAATAACAATCCTGAGACTGTTTCGACAGACTACGATACTTCGGATAAATTATTCTTTGAGCCGCTGACGCTTGAAGATGTCATGAATGTAATCGAGAGGGAGCGCCCTTTTGGCGTGATGGTGCAGTTCGGGGGACAGACATCTGTAAATCTTGCAATCCCGCTTAAAAAAGAGCTTGACAGAAGAACAGACCTGAACACTGTCATCCTTGGAACGACGCCTGATGATATGGATATTGCTGAGGATAGAGGGCGGTTCAACAGCATGATGAAAGAGGTGGGCGTTCTTCAGCCAGAGGCTGGATGCGCGACCAATTACATCGAAGCGTTCAACGAAGCAAAAAGGATCGGCTACCCTGTGCTTGTCCGTCCTTCATACGTGCTTGGAGGGAGGGCTATGGAAATCGTCTATGATGAACGCGACCTTGAGCGCTACCTGAAAGAGGCTGTGAAGGTATCGAACGAGCATCCTGTGCTTATCGATGATTTCCTTGATAACGCCACTGAGATCGATGTCGATGCCGTGTGTGATGGAAATGATGTCCTGATCGGTGCAATAATGGAGCATATCGAAGAAGCAGGCATACACTCAGGTGATTCAGCCTGTGTGATACCTCCCCAATCCCTGAAACCAGAAATACTCGCCTGCGTGCGCCAGTACGTAAAAAAGATTGCTCAGGCTCTCCATGTAGTTGGGATAGTGAACATCCAGATGGCAACAAAGAATGGGGCGGTCTATGTACTTGAAGCAAATCCAAGGTCAAGCCGCACGATACCATTTGTGAGCAAAGCTGTGGGGCTCCCGCTGGCAAAGATCGCAGCTAAGGTCATGGTCGGGCATACATTGAAGGAACTTGGCTTTGTGGGCGACCCTGTGACAGAGCACGTGTCTGTTAAGGAAGTGCTGCTGCCTTTTGATAAACTGCCTGGTGCGGACCCTGTGCTTGGTCCTGAGATGAAGAGCACAGGTGAGGTCATGGGAATAGATTACGACTTTGGGCGGGCTTTTTTTAAGGCTGAATGGGGTGCTGACAATACACTTCCGCTCTGCGGGACAGTGTTCATGTCAATACGCGATGAAGATAAAACCCATATCGTGAAAGTAGCAAAAAAAATGCAGGCTGCTGGTCTGCATCTCTTAGGCACGAGAGGCACGGTGAAGTATCTTGAAAATAATGGGATAAAGATAGATGTCATAAACAAGGTGAGTGAAGGCAAGCCCAACATCGTGGACCTTATACACAGGAAGGAAGTGGATTTGATTATAAATACCCCACGGAGCAAACAGACAGTGAAAGATGGATTCCAGATAAGGCGTGCTGCTGTTGATTTTCATATTCCCTATATCACAACGATACAGGCTGCTCTTGCAGCGGCTGATGCTATCGAAGCTATGAAAAAGGGAGATATAACTATCAAATCCATGGGCGAATATCATGCAGCAGGTAAGAAAACTCCAGAAGTTTAGAAATTCCCATACTTTAAAACACAGCGCATGATCCAGCAAGAATTTAGGATATCATGTCGCACTTGCGGATGCACTGATTTCACTATATGCGACGCTGTTCCTGATACACCCGGGGTCGCAGCCGTTAAGGCTGCCTGTGTATGCATAGGCGCGGGCTCTGCAGCCGCCGCATACATTCTTAAAATCACATCTGCCACAGTTGCCACTGACAGCATCTCTTCTGCGCAGTGTTTTTAAGATTGCTGAATTTTCCCATATATCGCTGAACTTGTCTTTGCGCAGATTTCCGATCTTGATCGGGATATATACGCATGGCGTGACGCTCCCATTCGGCTGGATTGCACAGTAAAGGCGCCCGGCCCCGCAGCCGCCGATGAACTCTGCAAGCATGCGCGTTTTGTCACCTGTTTCGCCAGTTCCAAAGTGCGCCACTGCCATGGTATCCTTTGATTTACTCATGCATACCCTTGCAAACTGCGGAGCAGTTGTCATCACCTCCAGCTTGCCACTTTTAAGTCGTCTGTACAGGAGACCTAAAAGCTCCTCGCGCATTGAAGGTGTAAGGTCTGTATCCTTGATGTTAACTGCGTTTCCTGTCGGAATGAAGTTAAAGGCAAGGAACCTCCTCGTTCCAAGTTCGTTCGCAAGGTCGATAAGAGCATTAACTTCACCAAAATTATATCTGGTAATCGTAGATGCAACGCATACAAAAAGTTCACTGCGCGCTGCGGCATTTTTTATGCCCTGTACGGTTCTGTTCCACGCACCTGCAGCGCCTCTGAAAGTATCATGTATTTCAGGCGTTGCAGCATCAAGGCTTATCTCAAGGTATTTTACGCCGCAACCTATAAGTCGGTCTACAGTTTCTTCAGTGAGAAGGGTTCCATTGGTTGCAAGGCTTATATACAGGTCTTTCCTGGATGCATAGGAAGCTACTTCAAAAAAATCAGGCGCAAGAAGGGGCTCTCCTCCGGAAAAAGCAAGCGCGACCACATCGTTTTCTACAAGCTGGTCGATAATATCAAGCTTCTCATCGAGTTTAAGTTCATCTGGCAGCGGCTTTGCTGCGCTCTGGTAGCAGTGCTGGCAGCGCAGGTTGCAGGCGCTGGTGTAGTTCCATACCACAAGAAAAGGAGCAGCGAGCTTAAAAGGTCTGTTGACCCCGTATCTTCCGATACTGCGCATAACGTTAAGAATACCTCTCCTGGCAGGCGGGTAGCTAAAAAACTCATGCATTTCCTCTTTACTTGCGCCAAATGCTGTGCTGCCCATTCCGAGAATAGCATGTATAGGTGCGATCTTAAACTTATTCGTGAGAGAAGGCTCGCTGATGCCGCAGTAGTCCAGCAGTGCTTCTTCAAGAAGACTTGTCCCGTTTTTTTTCTTTGATAGTATGTTAATAACAAATCTGCTCAGGCTGTTGCCAAGAGAGCACTCCACAGCAAGGAAGATTCTTATGTCATCGATACCATTTTGTGTCATACTAACCCCACAATATATTTAGCTATAATATATTCAGATTATTTAACTTAAAGATTACTGTAGGTTAAAAGGAAAACGACCTTTTATAGACCTCTTACCTCCTCAAGAAAGCCCCTATCGGGGCAATTTTAGGCTACAAGGGCTAAAACACATACTTGATTTCACCTGATTTTGGTTCATATGCTTCCCCCCGAACCTTTAGATGTTCGATATCTCCAAGAACCTGCTCTCTATCAATTCCCTTTTTTCCTGCTTTGGATACCACTTTTTCGATACTTGCACCTCTTCTTATATCCATTTGTGGGGGTTTTGCATTTTTTCAGTCTTTCGACATTTTCAATTTCGACTGATCTTATTAATTCCTTGTAACGGACTTTATAGTCGTCCCAAGCATTGCATGAGAAAAGTATTATTGCGATGGTTACAGTAACTGTTACTGATTTCTTTGTTTTTGCCTTGATGCGCACATAAGAATGAAAGCCAGGAATATCATACTTTTGGGATAAAATTCAGGCGTAGAATAGAGGTATGCGTTCATACTCTCCATTCCTTAAAAAAATATACCTCAATTATGATATAATTCCACATAGCGGTCAACTCCAAAAGTGTTTGGTGCG
>JAWOKW010000190.1:0-19817 GCA_033854095.1 Candidatus Methanoperedens sp.
TTTTAGAGCATCGCGTTCTTCTTTGGAAAGTGTTACAATATATTTCTTCATAATCCATCCTCTCAGATATATTACGAAGGACATATAATATATAGATTACGACCCTATATTATTGACTTAACACTAGAATTAGTGCAAATATCTCTGTAGGCTATGGCAATGTTTCATCAGTTGTCATGACTCTGGATGGAACAAACGTAACTTCAAATGCAACAATTTATCCTTCCTATATTGAATATATTCCAGTAGTTCCTTTAAGCAACGGTTCACATTCCGTTTCGTTGGGAGTAAAAAGTACAAAGGATTTCTTGGATATTGAAAACTGGACATTTTCCATAAATTATCCAGGTGGTTGTATTGGCGGTGGTGGTAGTGGCAGCGGCGGTGGTGGATTTCCAAAAATCATATTTGTATCCAATCGCTCTGGGAATTTTGACATCTGGATAATGAATCTCAATGGGAGCGGATTGCAGCAGATAACCTATGACTCATCTAATGAATCCTCGCCAGCAGGAATCGAGTCTAAAATAGTATACGTATCGGATAAATCAGGCAGTAAAGATATCTGGTCAATGGATTTTAACGCCTCAAATAAAAAACAGTTAACCAGCTCAATTCTTGATGAAAGCATACCATCTTGGAGCTATATTGGCGGCATAATATATACAGAAGGTAAATATAGAGTTTCCAATTTAGAGGTGATGAATACAGATGGTACTGGCAAGACCAAAATAACTAACGGCAGCGCATATACGGCAGAGCCTGCCTGTTCTGCAGATAATGAAGGCATTTTATATAGCTCTGTCAGCAATGGAGAAAGCGCTATCTATCTCATGAATTTTGAAGAGAATGGACCTAAGGTAAAGTTTTGGAAGCTTGAAGAAGGTTATTCGCTCCAGATAGCAGGTGTTGATACGAAATCTGCACCGGCTCAGGCTTGGCTTAAATTGCAAAGAAATGGAATTACGAGGGACGACTACGTAGTTAGAGTTGGTCAAGCTTTTTCCTTATCTGACAATGGAAGGGTTATTCTGAACGCTATTCTGAATAGAATTAGCGGCTCTAACTTAAATCCTAATTCAGAAGTAGAACTTGTAAATGTTACACAATATTCTTCCATTAACGGCAGTCCGTTATTTGCAAATGTAACAAAAATTTTTGTTAATAAAATTTTATTGAATGTAGTTCCTGAGATAACAGTTTCTACTTTCGACACCGGCCCCGGCACCTACCCCAGCATCTCAGGCACACATAACGGCAGCCTCACCCTGACCCAGAACCTGACCATCCACAGCCTCTACACCCACCCCAGTGCGGGCACAGGCGGGCATAGCGAATACGCAGCCTTCTACTACCCCAACGGCACGCTGCTCGCAAGCGGAAACTGGACTGGCTACCGCAGCGACTGGCACAACATCACCTTTGCGCCGTTCACGATTGAAGCGGGTGTCACCTATAACTACACCATAAGAACAGGCTCATATCCCCAGATAATTCACAGCAGCAGCTTCAGCAACAGCATGGGCATCATCAACTCAACAGAATTCACCGATGCGAACGGAAAGCGCTACACAGGCTGGATTCCAGCAATACGGCTTGAGTGAAGATGCTTTTGAATCAGATAGTCAGGCAGTAAAACAAGTTATCCTTTCCAGTGTTTTTTTGCTCTTTCAAATATCTGGTCGATACTCTGTCCTTCATAAAGGCGTTTAGAAATTTTTACATAATCTGTAGGCTCACGATGAAGAAGAGTAAGAAATCTCAGGGCTGCGGATGGGCCAAGAGCCTGATTCAATGCTTCTATCCCTTTAATCCTTATTTCTACATCATCCATTACCTCTATATCTTCCATTTTATTCCCTCTCTCTAATATAATCTACTGGGTTCATAATCTCAATATCAAGATTTAACGATTTGGTTTTTTCAAACTATAGCCTTCAGCAAATCCTTATCGCGCAAAAGACCAAGGAGCTTCCGTGTGCTTGTGATGACTGGCAACTGGTCGATGCGATTGCGTTTCATTTTTCTGGCGCAGTCGCTCACCTGAGAGCTTAATACTGCGGTTTCTGGCTCACCTGTTATCTTTACAATATCTTTTACAGGAAAATTCGGAAGATGGATCTTGGACACGCTATAATACAGACTCATCGTATCGCGCAGAGATTCCCATGTCCATGCGTCATCATCAGAGCCTGCTGACATATTTGACATCTCTGTTCTATCTTCGATCCTGCTTGCGCTGATAAGGTCCTTATCAGACGCAACATCTACTAAAGCGAGATTCGAATCTAAAATAGGGACTGCTTTAACATCCGCAAGCTCCATGATTGCGCCAACCACAGAAATTGGGGTTTCACTCCAGACACAGACCACAGTCTCCCCGAGATATTCGCTAATCGGTGTGGTGATGTTCAACCGCGCTATCGCACCTACAATATCGGCTATAGTAATGATACCGACTAGGGAATGTTCTTCTACTACAGGCAGGCGCCTGATATTGTGCTCTAAAATTAAACGCGCTGCGTTGACGATTGATTTTTCAGGCGAGATTGTTAAAGGAGCGCGTGTCATTATTAATGCGATCTGCTCTTCTTCACGGTTCTTTAACAGATCTGTCCGTGTTACGATCCCGACAAGTTCACCTTTTCTCACAATCGGAACCCCTGAAATATGTTTTTTCTTTAATATCTCAAGGACTTCATCCCTAGATCCTGGCAATTCAGCAAAAGCGACATCCTTGACCATCACTTCTTCAACCGTGATGCTCTGCGGGGTTTCAGCCATTGTATTTCACCTTTCTACTTTTGTTTGTTCCTTCCGCGCACCACAAGTACAGGTATATTTGAGATGCGAACCACCTTCTCAGCAACGCTGCCCAGCAAAAACCTATCAAGCCCACTTTTTCCAAGCGTTCCCATAACAATAAGGTCTACTGAATTCGTATCAGCATATTTGATTATTTCATCTGCAGGATGCCCTTCGACTGTAAACCTTTCTACTTCCAGACCCTCTGCCTGCGCCTTATCTGCTACATACTTTGTAGCCTCATCGCCTTCCTGCTTTAAAAGCTCGTACATACTTTCCCATGCAGCATCCATAGGGATTGATGCAAAGGCAGCAGTGTCGATCACATAGATTGCATATAGTTTTGCCTCTGTGGTCTTTGCCAGCTCTATTCCGTTATCAACTGCCCTTTTTGTATGCTCAGAGCCGTCTGTCGCAATTAATATTTTTTTATACAATTTGCTTGTCATACATCTCTCCTTTATATTAGTCCGATAATATCATCTGACCTTGCCCGTCTTACTAAACTGCTCAAAGGGTTTCTTATGCCCTGCATATTGCTGGATTTTTTTGTCAGAACCATAAGTCTCGCTCTTTTCCCCTTTTTGATACTACCCAATTCTTTATCAATTCCTAACACTTTTGCTCCGTTTAGCGTGCACAGCTTAAATACTTGTCTATCATCATAAAGATTTGTTTTGGCAAGGAATTCCATCTCAGAGAACATGTTAACGGAATTAAGCATCATGTTATCTGTGCCTGCTGCTACAGGGATACCTTCATCCAGCATTTTTTTTACAGGAGGTATTCCCGACCTTGTGAGGTAATTCGAGCGCAGGCAAACAACAACAGGAATAGCGGCTTCTGAGATAGATTTTATATCATTTTTATCGGCATGGGTCAGATGTATCAGGAAATCGGGTTCAAGTTCGAGGGCAGGCAGTATATCTGATTGCTCCCTTTCACCTGCATGAATGGCAAATTTTTTCCTTTTTTCTTTCGTTAGCCCGACGATATTTTTTATAAGTTCTCTATCCATATCACTTGTGCTGCTCAGTCCAGTTCCATCACAGAGGTCAAGATAGCTCATATCATTGCCAAGCGGTCTTCCAAAAACCTTCGCTTCTATATTATAACCTGAAAGCGCAGCTTTGATAGCCTGAACACCTGCATGTCCGCCTTCACGAAAATCTGCAAAGGCACATGTGCCTGTTTTTATCATATCTTTGATGCAGGCTTTCATCGAAGTGATTATGTCATCATACGCTGTCTCAGATAAAACCCTGTGCTTTAGTCCGTGCGGAGGGCACACAAGTTCTTCAAGAGGCAGGTAAGGCGGGTCCTTTATTACAGAATCTCCAATATGCGTATGTGCATTCACAAAACACGGGGCTATTATGATGTCCGAAGTGATAGCGCGCTCTTCGATTTCCTCTATTATGCCATTTTCTATGGTTATACAGCCATCGACAGGTTCAAATTCGTCGCCGCAAATTATTGTTCCCTTAAGTTCCATATAGCATAGCATCTTTTATGCTGATAACAAGTCGCATCTCCAACATTTCAATCACTACATATAAAGGCAAAGTATAAATTGCTTACCACAGCAAGATGGAGAAGGTTTTTCGTTTTGGCTCAGGGCCGATTTTCTGGATAAAATACGTAATTAATAGAGACAATCCTGGTATTCGTACTAAAATTCACCTGTATGATTTCAATATTTCAATGCCCTTAGCCGGGAGCTCAAGGATGCCCAGTCTGAGACATTCTTTATTACTGGATATTTTTTTATCTATCAGGGCGTCCATGTGCTCTTTATAGACCTCTTGCACTGGTTTTTTAAAATTATCGTGATAATATGTATTTATAATAAGATCGCTCAGATCCACGTTCCCATTGAACGATGGCACTTTTTCAAATAATGCAGGGACTGTGATAAGTTTCTTACCATCATCAAGTTCTGATAAAAAAACGAAAATCGTCCTTCCAATGTAATCTTTTACCAAGGCAGCTTCAATTTTTCCTTTTAAACCTGCCCCATTAACTCCATTGATCAATAAGCTGCAGTAGCCTACTCCAGAATTATTCAGGAAATACCTGACCGTCAGTGATAATTCCACATGCATCAGAGGGGTTCTGATCTCGGAGTGCTGTTTATCGACAGTGAGTTCTTCAAAATCATTTATTGTGTCCATAAGCCCTATAATTATGATATCATACCAGATACTGCTATACCCTATTTAATTTTAGTTATTGCCAAATCGAACGAAGGATTTATATGAGCCAGTTATCTATACTATCTTGCAGGGAGATTGATCAAAGTGGCACATGCTAGTAATGTCGAGAAGTTCCTCTTTGAGGTGGGGCAGCAAGCCAGGCCCGGGGCTAATGCACCTTTACTCGGACCAGAGGAAATGGAGAGAACTATTGCGGCTGCTCCGAAATACGGCATGGAACTTCTGAAGCCGCCGGAAGAGTAGCAGGGATTTGCCGACATAATGGGATTCTTATGCGATTCGATCAATTCACAATCAAGGCCCAGGAAGCATTCGCAGATGCGCAGAGCCTGGCACTTTCGCAAAAACATCAGCAGCTCGATGTAGAACACCTTTTGCTTTCACTTATAAACCAGAAAGAGGGTCTGACACTTCAGATATTACAGAAACTCGGCGCAAATGTGGCAGGCATCATCTCACGGCTTGAAGATGAGCTTGACAAGCTCCCGCGTGTGGAAGGTGCAGGCGCGGGGCAGATATACATCACATCGCGATTGAATACAGTGATTGAAGCTGCTTTTGAAGAGATGAGGAATCTGAGGGACGAATATCTCAGCACTGAACATCTCCTGCTTGCAATAGCGAATGAGAAGAACGGTGTTTCCGCAAAAATACTGAAAGATAACGGTGTATCAAAAGACAGCATCATGAAAGCTCTCAGGGAGCTCAGGGGTTCAGCAAGGGTCACAGACCAGACGCCTGAGGATAAATACCAGGCGCTGAAGAAGTATGGGCGCGACCTCACTGAGCTTGCTTCACGCGGTAAGCTTGACCCTGTCATAGGAAGGGACAATGAGATAAGAAGGGTGCTCCAGGTGCTCTCAAGAAGGACAAAGAACAACCCTGTGCTGATAGGTGAACCTGGCGTCGGGAAAACCGCAATAGCAGAAGGACTTGCGCTTCGGATATTCGCAGGCGACGTGCCAGAAACAATAAGGGATAAAAAAGTTATAGCACTTGACATGGGCGCGCTTGTGGCAGGTACCAAGTTCAGAGGGGAATTTGAGGACAGGCTCAAGGCTGTAATAAAAGAGGTGGTTGATTCAGAAGGAAAAGTGATTCTGTTTATTGATGAACTCCACACTGTCGTAGGCGCAGGAGCAGCAGAAGGTGCAATCGATGCCTCAAACCTCTTAAAACCCGCGCTTTCTAGGGGCGAGCTTCGATGTATCGGGGCTACTACGCTGAACGAGTACAGGAAATACATAGAAAAAGATGCTGCGCTTGAGCGAAGGTTCCAGCCTGTGCTTGTGAGCGAACCCACAGTAGATGAAACCATCTCTATACTCAGAGGCTTGAAGGAAAGATATGAAGTGCATCACGGCGTCAGAATCAAGGATTCTGCGCTCATCGCAGCAGCAGTGCTGTCCCACCGCTATATAACTGACAGGTTCCTTCCAGACAAGGCGATCGACTTGATTGACGAAGCAGCATCAAAACTCAGGATCGAAATCGACAGCATGCCTTCGGAGCTTGATGACATAGAGCGGAAGCTCAGGCAGCTTGAGATCGAGCGGCAGGCTGTTAAAAAAGAAAAAGACCAGTATTCAAAGGAGCGGCTTCTTAAAATCGAAAAAGAACTCTCAGACCTGAAGGAAAAAAGCAGCTCAATGAAAGCCCACTGGCAACTTGAAAAGGAATCCATCCAGAAGATAAGGAAAATAAAAGAGGAAATCGAGAAAACACGGATGGATTCTGAAAAAGCAGAGCTTGAGGGCGATCTTGAGAAAGCTTCAGAACTCAGGTACGGCGTGTTGATAAACCTGCAAAAGCAGCTTGAAGAGGAAAATAAGAAACTTGTTGAGCTTCAGAAAGACCAGAAGATGCTCAAGGAAGAAGTGGATGAAGAGGATATAGCTGAAGTGGTCTCAAAGTGGACGCATATACCTGTCAGCAGGATGCTTGAAGGTGAAATGCAAAAACTTGTGCATATGGAAGAGCGCCTTCGCTTGCGCGTGGTAGGGCAGGATGAAGCAGTTGCTGCTGTTGCGAACGCTATCAGGAGAGGGCGCGCAGGGATTTCAGATCCAAGACGTCCAACAGGCTCTTTCATGTTTTTGGGCCCGACAGGTGTGGGCAAGACAGAGCTTGCAAGAGCGCTTGCTGAATTCATGTTTGACGATGAAGCGGCGATGATCAGGTTGGACATGAGCGAGTATATGGAAAAGCATACTGTAGCGAGGCTCATAGGTGCGCCGCCGGGCTATGTGGGATATGAGGAAGGAGGTCAGCTTACAGAAGCAGTGAGGCGGCGACCATACACTGTCGTATTGCTCGATGAGATTGAGAAAGCGCACCCTGATGTGTTCAATCTGCTGCTCCAGATACTGGATGACGGCAGGCTCACTGATGGTCACGGGCGCACTGTGGATTTCAAGAATACTGTAATCATAATGACATCCAATATCGGAAGCCAGTGGATATTCGAGCTTGGGGACAGGGAAGATGAAATGAGGGAGAAAGTGATGGAGATTGTGCACAGGCAGTTCAAGCCTGAGTTCCTGAACAGACTTGATGAAATAATAATCTTCAATTCGCTAAAACTCCCTCAAATCATGAAGATTGTTGAGATACAGTTCAATATGTTAAATAAACGCCTTTCAGAGCGAAAAATCGCTCTCTCGATGACAGAAAAAGCAAGGGATTTCATAGCCAAAACAGGCTATGACCCATTGTACGGAGCAAGACCTATAAAGCGCACGATACAGCATAAGATTCTTGACCCGCTTGCGATGAAAATACTCAATAAAGAGTTCGGAGAAGGAGATTTCGTAGACGTGGATGTGGAAAGGGATGAGGTCGTGTTCAGGAAATCTGAACAGAAAACATAACTATATCTGTTTCCAATCTGGATAGGTATTTGTTGAACCATGATCAAACTTGAAGCACTCTATTCTGGCAAAGCAAAGACAGTATTCAGGACTGATGACCCTGAAAAGTTGATAATGGAATTCAGGGACAGCCTTACGGCTTTTGATGGCAAAAAGAAAAGCGAAGCGCCAAAAAAAGGATATTATAACGCCCAGATATCTGCAAAGCTCTTCAAACTGCTTGAGGACAACGGCATTACAACTCATTTTGACAGTATGCTTTCAGGAACAGATATGGTAGTCGATGCTGTGGACATCATAAAAATCGAGGTAATTGTCAGGAATATCGCAGCAGGTTCTTTAACTAAGAAATACCCATTCAAAACAGGTGAAAAGCTTAATCCGCCGATTTTGATTTTTGATTACAAGAGCGATGAATATGGGGACCCGATGATCAATGAGGATATTGCGTTAGCTCTTAGGCTTGCGAACATGGATGAACTTTCAGAAATCAGGGCGCTTGCTCTCAGGGTGAATTCGGTACTTGTTAAATATTTAAATGATAAAAACCTCCTGCTCCCTGATTTCAAGCTTGAATTCGGAAGGCTCAGGAACCAAATAGTTTTAGCTGATGAGATTTCCTGCGACACATGCAGGTTCTGGGATAAAACAACAGGCGAATCGCTTGATAAAGATGTGTTCAGGTTTGACAAAGGAGACCTTGTGGCAGCCTACCGCGAAGTCGCTAATAGGATCGTGCCTGAGAAGTTATAATTCTTGAAAAGAAGACATCACGGTTTTTAAACCCATCAGGTCAACAAGTATTATACTGACCCTTATTAAAAATGAGAAAGCAAGCGCTACTGTGGGGAGGACTCCGAACAATGAAAGCACCAAAACCACTCCGCCTTCCATTAATCCAAGACCTGCTATCGAGACAGGGATGAACATCAATATGGTTATTAATGGGTGAAGTAAAAAGAACACAAAAAATGAAAGTTGAATTCCCAGTGCTTTGCCAAGATAGAACCACTGCAAAGCTGCAAAGACCCATCCGATAATATATAATATCAAAATAACATTGATACTGCTTTTTAGCTGGATGCTCCGTTCTTTAAAAAACGAGATGTTTTCAGTGAACTTTCTGAAAAAAGGCAGTTTACGAATAAACTTTAAGGTTATATTTTCATTATGCCATGAAATAATCAACATCAAAACCCCCACGACCAATAAAAGAACAGTCCCTATCCCTGCAGAAATGAGAAGGTCATTGCTGATGCCTGAAAGCCTGGATATATATAATATCGCTGCTGCCGCCCCGCCGACCTTAAGAACAAACTCGATGCCCTGCGGCGCAAAAATGCATGCCATCCCATCTGTTATTCGGATCCCGATATTTTTTTTCAGGAGAGGTGGAGTTAAAAAGTATCCGCCTCTCCCTGGAGTGAGGTCGCCTGCTATCATTCCGCCCATGTGCGAAAAGAACACAGCCCGAAATTCGGTCCTATATCCTATCCTTGTCAGTAGATAGCCAAGGCGCGACGCAAGCACTATGTTCAGACCGAAATAGAATATACAGGCTATAATGAACAATAAAAGGTTGGTTTTTTCAAGAACGGATGACACTTCGGTTATATTGAGCCTATTTAAAATAATAGCGATAATCACTATGCCTATAATTATTTGAATTAAGATTTTTTTCCTGATAATCCTTTCAACTCCTCGGGATTTCTGTGCTATGTGCTCTCTGAGGCTATATCTTTGATGTGTCTATAGCATATTTTTTTGAACTTTTCGAGTTCAGGAAGAGTAACATCAAAACAGCTTCCTGGGACATAACTCCTGCTAAGTTCCATATATTTTCCCCTGCCCAGAGAGTGGCATGGGAGCAGCCTGATCTTTGATATGCCTTTCATTCTGCAAAGTTCTGCAACAGATGTGAGCATCTCTTCAGAATCGTTCACACCATGTACAATGGTAATATTCACTATGAGCCTGGAAGGATCTATTTCTGCCAGACGCCCAAGGTTCTCTAATATATGTTCATTTCCGCAACCAGTGAACACCCTATGCAGTTCGTTATCAAGGCATTTGATATCAAAGAACAGAAAATCTAACCTTCTTATAAAACCTTTTACCTTATCCCAATCGAATAAACCGCATGTTTCTGCGCCCACTGAAATCCCGATCTTTTCACAGTGTTCCATGAACTCTTCCACAAATCCAGGCTGAGCGAAAGGCTCTCCTCCTGATAATGTGACCCCGCCGCCTGAGTTGCGGTAGAAGAGGGAATTTGTCCTGACCTTTTTATAAAGAGATTCTGGTGACCAGTATTTACCCGCAATCCTGATAGCACTTTCGCAGCACACCTCAACACAGCATTTTTTTAAACAGTTAATGCATAATGTTCTATCAAAAACAGGAAATGAATCTTCACCAATAGAAACCGCCTGGCAACTGCATGCGCATTTTCCGCATCTATTGCATAATGTCCTGCTGAACATTATTTCAGGGAAAAATTCCTGCCCTTCAGGGTTAGCGCACCATCGACATCTGAGCGGGCAGCCTTTTAAGAATATTACTGTCCTGATACCAGGGCCATCATGAACCGAGAAATCCTGTATATTGAAAATGAGACCTAAGTTTCCAGTATGATTCAACGTTCTTCACATGCCTGTATGCTCTGTTCTTCTTATTATTTCGTCCTGCACTGACCTTGCAAGTTCCACGAAAAATGCGCTGAATCCTGCCACGCGCACTATCAGGTCGCGGTAATTCTCAGGATGTCTCTGTGCATCCAGCAGCATCCTGCTGTCCACAACATTAAACTGTATCTGGAATCCAAGCGTATCGAAATATGTTTTGATAAGCGCAAGAAGCTTTTTTGACCCCTGGATTCCAGTAAGCGCTGATGGGTGGAATTTCATATTGTGCAGCCCGCCGCGTATTCTTGTATGGTCGATCTTTCCTGCTGAAAGAAGCACGGCTATGGGTCCATTCATATCACTTCCCGGATACGGGGACGTAACGCCATCACAGAGCGGCTCTCTGCTATGCCTCCCATCTGGAGTTGCTCCGCACACCCTGCCAAATGGCACGGGCGTACTTATGGCGAGCATTGAAGGGTCATAAGGTTCTCCAAGATAGTTCCTCTGCTGTGCGACATAATCGCAGTATGTATCGAATATGTCCCGGTAGATTGTGTCCACATAATCATCGTTATTGCCCCATTTCGGCGCTTCAAGCGCTTTTTTGTGCAGAGCTTCATATCCTGTCCAGTTATTCATGCAAGCTTTTCTTATCTCTTCCAAAGTGCATACCTTATCATCATCCACAAGTTTCTTCACCGAAGCTATGGAATTTACCACATTCACCATTCCACTGGAAAGAGTCGTGGGGGTGCAGTTACACACAGCGCCCCCATCATCAAGAGAAAGCCCTCTTTCCATGCAGTCCCTCACAAGGACCGAGGAATAAATAAGACTGCATGTCTGTCTGTGTGCTGCCATCACATAGTTCCAGTAACGCTGCCAGTTCCTGATAGCATTGCCAAGGTGGAATCTGTACGCATCCAGAAGTTCAATTGAATTCGTGGGCATTTCAGTTTTATCGAATTTGATCCCTGTATTCGGGTCTGTGCCACAGTTCATTGCCAGTTCCAGAAGTTTCATGTGATTGATAAAACCTGGCTGTACGATTCCGTAGCTCATGCCTTCAAGTACAGGTTCGGTACATCCACCCATTGCTGCATATTTCCGTATCACATTTACAGGCAATCTGGTTCTCCCAAGTTCGTGCTGGATATATATTTTCAAATTGAACCATGCCGGGAACCCGACGCCAGTTTTTACACATTCTACAGCCTTTAGCAAAAATTCATCGCTCAGCGAGTCATCGTACCATACAGAAAGCGTCGGCTGCGTGGTCTGACAATTAATCGCAGCCTGGAGTAAAAGCATTGAGAGCTCATTATCCCCTCGCTGCCCATGTTCATCCACTCCGCCAAGAATCATGTTCTGGAAAAGGTTCCCTGAACCCAGTCCTTCCCATGACAGCGACGCAAGATACTCTATTTCAGTCATCTTTATTCTGAGAGCCTCAAGGAGTTCAAGCACCTCATGTTCAGTGATCCTGCCTGATTCGATATCGCGCCTGTAATAAGGATACATGTATCTATCGAATCTGCCCGGGGAATAGCCCAGATGTGCGCCTTCTATATGTCCTGCAAGGTAGATGAACCAGAAAGCCTGTAATGCTTCCCTGAAATCGGACGGAGGTTGTGCAGGCACTTTCTCGCATCGTCTGGCAATCTTAAGCAATTCTACCTGCCGCGTGCGGTCTTTTTCAGTTTCTGCAAGTTCTCTTGCGGCCCTGGCGTAATTCTCTGCCCAGCGGATCGTAGCCTCAAGCACTCTTATGCCCGATTTCCAGAAGTAAATTCTTTCTGAAGATTTATAATCCGTAACCTCTGTTTCTTTTATTTTCCTTTTCATTATCTCGATGAGTTTGTTGAATCCCTGTGAAAGTGCGGTCTCGAAATCAAGAACATATCTGCCTTCAGGCGCAGGGTCATGAGGTGCAGTGTACAGCCCTGCCCTCCATCCTTTCTCGATATAGTCCGCTCTCTCGAACGTAGTTTTCCACAGCGCATCACCCACATCCTGCATGCATCTGCCCCTGAAATATTCTGCACATTCTTTCAAAATATCCCTGTCAGCCTCTGGAAGAAGAAATTTTTTTCCAAAGAATACATAGTCGCTGCTTTTTGCCATCTCAAGCGCTTTTGCGATACCTCCGCCGCTTCCAATCTCCATGACAGCATCCTGCGCTCCCTGCTCTTCATTTCCGAATTCTTTTATAATGTACTGACAGGCATAATTGCAGTATGGGATTGCACCGCGCACGAATCTTGTCTTGCATCCCACGAACGGCTCAGCTTCCCTGATGACAGGTGTAAGATGTTCAAGTGCATAGGCATGGCATTCTCCCCTTCGCTCCAGAACGTTTAACCCGTCTGTCTTTTTATGCACCTCTGTATAATATTTTATATATTCAACATCGACCATCAGGGGCTCAGAGAGATAGCGGTCGCGCATCACCTTGACCCTGCTGGGGCTTTGCAGGCTCATGAAGCGACTACAGCAGCAGGCTTACGTTCGGGTTGCTTTTGCTTAACCGCCAATTTATACAGTGCATACACAAATACCAGATACGCAATCGCTCTGATAGCGGTCAGCGCATCTCCCAGTGTTTCCCTGAACCCGCCCAGTGTCAGGATATACGATACGGCAAATATCACAAAGGCTATTGCAATATATAAAAGCGCTTTAGTTCCATGGTTCTTATATCCTGCATAACTTACGATCACTATTACGATATTGAACAATAGACCCACTATAGATGTTGTATCCCACACGAATGACATTTCTAACCTCCGTTAATTACAATAAATTAAATTGTACTGTACAATATATAAGCTTTCCTGAAGGAGGGTCTATCAGTTCGTAACGCTCCCTTTTATAGAACCCACTGGTTTCAGTGATAGAACAATATCCTTAGTTACCGTGGTATATGCTGTAACAGACACAGCAGCGCTGTTCGGGTAATACTGCGGCTGCTTGCTTGCGGTTAATTGATAAGTACTGTTCGATAGACTCAGTGAATAGAATCCACTTGCATCGGCTGTCGTTGAAACACCAGTATCAGTAGCTACAGTAGCACCTGCTATACCCTTACCTGTTGTATCTCTAACAGTTCCGTTGACATACCCATTAGCTTCAACAACTGTAAGAAGCGCGCTGCTGATAGCACTCCATTGACCGTTCAGTGGATAATAGGGTTTGGTCCTGTCTGTCTTGGGTCCTGAAGCCATTCCTTTAACATTGACAGTATAGTTGCCAGTGAGTCTTGAGGTATCTATACTTGCTTTCACGGGCTCAACAGGATAATCGAACCTTCCATCAGAAGGAGTCATATTCGTCCAGTCAATAACTATTCCAGAGGCATTGGCAACCTGATACTGTGCCGCAGCTATCTGGAGCATGGCATCGCTTATCGTAGCTGCGACCTGCACAGGGCTTCCAGATGTCACTGGTGATGTTACTGAAATACTCTGAACCGATGGGGGCTGGTAATCGTTCAAATCAGTCACTGCATGGTTATCCGCAGTGCTGTGGCATTGAGCGCAGTACGTTATAACATTTGAGTGCATTTCGCCTGGGGCATGGAAGGGGAGATCAGGAAGATTGGCATAATAGTGGCAGGTCGTACAATCCTTTCCTGCAGCAGTTCCCGCAGCCCCTCCTGCATGGTATCGTAATTCCGGAGAAAGAGGTCTTGG
Source organism: Candidatus Methanoperedens sp. (assembly GCA_033854095.1). Lineage (GTDB taxonomy): Archaea > Halobacteriota > Methanosarcinia > Methanosarcinales > Methanoperedenaceae > Methanoperedens. The sequence continues at coordinate 14,211 of JAWOKW010000190.1, forward strand.
CTGAGAGTCACCTGCCAGGTGGCACCATTTGCAGTCTGCCAGACCGTGACTTAATCCATCCTTGATAAGAGGATTGGAAGGAGTAACAGGGTTGGGTTTGACAGGACCCTGACCTGCGCTTGTATGGCAGTCTTCACAGAAATATGTATTGCTGTGGTTCGCTGCCCCGGATGCCATCCTCATTGTTCCATTTGCAGCGCCGTAGTGGCATACCATACAATCGGCATCCGTAACGTTGTTCATGCCGTCTGTGATATCTACGTTCGCATGCCTTCCAAACAGGCTTGTATTGACGTAATATCGTGTAAGGGGGGCTGAATGGCATGATATACAGCTTCCTCCTGCACCAGGCTGCACTGATGAATTGTGGAAATCCACGAGAGCTAAACTTGTCACTCCACCGTTGTTGTGGCATGCATCGCACTGGCTCGTCAGAGTTTCATTATGCTGTCTCTTTGTACTTGTGCTTATATTGACAGGACTGCCCCAGCTTGAATTGTTGGTATAGGCTCCATTGTGGCATACGATGCAATTTGAGGTATTAATCGGACCTGTGTGCTGATATGGCGTGGTCGATATATTTGTCACATATTTGACATAGTGTGCAGTGCCGTTCGTACCTGTGTTCGTTATGATCATGCCGCTGTTGTTATGGCATGTGTAGCAGGTCGCATTTAACGTTATTATCTGCTGACCAACCTGGTTGTGCTCTGCAATAAGCGGGGCACTGTAATTGCTGCTATTTACGTGGCAGTCTGCACAGATCTTTGGAGTCTTGTAGTTCGGCGGATGCCCGCTTACAGGGGCGCTACCATTGCCGTGACATGCATAGCATGCCAGATTCACATTAGAAGACGCATTGTTCAGGTTCTTGTGAGCACTGTTATTAAGAGATGTTACATTGACAAGCTTGGGCGCAGAGCCTCCAATATTGTGGCATGAGATGCAGTCAGGTCCTCCTGATTTTGCTGAATATACGTTATGAACGAAATCACTTATATTGACTGGTGAACCGCCGCCGTGGCATGACAGGCAATCCGAGTCCGTTACCGCTGTATATGTTGAGTGGTCTACACCGCTTGTGTTCCAGTTAACATTCCCAGGTCTATTTGCTACAGGGTCTGGCGTAAGTACAGCCATCGTTGCCGCATAATTGCTGTCAGCAGGATTATGACAGCTTGAACAGACAGTCCCACTTCCTATTGTACCTCCAATGGGGTCGGTCCCTACTGGTACCGAAGCGGTTCCAAGCCTTGTTGCATTGTGCTTGCTGTCACCATGGCAATATAGACATGCGCCATTCGGAGTAGTCCAGTATGTACCCCATTTTGTTCCTCCTCCATCATTGCTGTGGTTCAGAGGTGTATAGACAAGAGGTGGAAGCTTTCCAGATTTTGAATTGACTAAGTTCCTTACAACTGTGTTCTGTCCGCTGTGGCAGTCTAAGCAGGTAACTGCACTTGCATTTGATGTGGAATATGTACCGCTTGAGGTAAGGAATGTTATGCTGTGGAAGTCGGTATTGTCATGACATACAGTACATGTGATAGTTCCATTATGATTGCTGTGCACAGGCGTAGCAGGTGTAAAGTTCGTGGTATAACCATATCCAGCCATACCTGCAAGTCCTGCGAAATATGCTGCCTCGGGTCCTGTCGAATGGCATTCAGGGCAATTTGAAGCGTTCATCGCATTGACGCTGCCCACGCTCACAAAGGACGGCTGGATACTGGCTGTCTTATTCAATACACCGATGATGTGTGCATCCTGACCGTGACATGCCGTGCAGTACACAGGGTTAGATGTTGAGTGTTTGCCCTGCGAGACATGGCAGCTTGTGCACTCTGTATCTGAAGTAAAGCTATTGAGACTGGTCATCCCATCTGGTGTGGTTGTGTTATGTATCGGGCCGTGGCAGATGATACACGGTATTGCAGGCGACGCCTGATGTGCGATCATTGGCTGGGATGAGAACTTGATCAGCGTACCGTTCCAGAAATTAGCAGATGGATAATTCGTTACTTTAGTATTATATTTGGGATGGCAGGCAGCGCAGTCTTTTATGATAGCAGCACTGTTGTAAAACCCTGTCCCGCTGTCGTGGCAATTCGAACATTTCTGGGTAATGCTGTGGACACCATATGTTGATGGGTTTGAGGTTGTTGGCGTACCAGAACCATATGAGGTATGACAGTAGTTGCACTGATCGCCCTGGAGCTGGGACGCAGCATTTCCAGCGTGTTTGTTCGTAGTAGCAGCATGCATTTGGTTAAATGTGTTTATATAAGGGGAATATGGGTTCATGTTCGAGCCGGCTAAAAGTCCCTTATTACCATGGCAGCGCGAACAGCCAAAATAGCTATATATAAAAACAGTGCTTCCGCTGACAGTACCAGCGGTCGCGGTTATCGTATAATTGCCTGGAGCCTTGGAGCCAGTATTACCAGCATCGTTGAGCTGATAAGCATAAGATGCAATGCCGCTGGCATTGGTGTTCACTGTCAGTGAACTGCCTGCTATAGATGGGATGCTGAAGGTTACAGCCTGATTTGGGATTGCTTTGCCTTTGCTATCGACGACAAGAGCATATGCGCGAATAGTTGTACTTTCACCATTCCAGTTATCGCTTCCCCATACAGAACCTCCACCAAGATTATAGTTCGGGTCATCAAGAACTATATATCTGTTCGTGCTCACAATAACCTTGCTCGGGGCTGCACTTGCTGAACTGCACAGCAGCATTACAAATAACAAAAAAATAGCAGCAGTAAACGTTTTGTACACTATACATGCGTTAATTCGTAACATCTTTTACCTATCCGTTTTATTTTATATATCGTGTTTGTCCTATCCTATTTTTATTGCAGATTATGCGTAGAAGCAACAGTGCCTGTTCTGTTTCGTATCTTTTGATATAAACCTTTCGTTAATAAAAATTTATCCCTTACTTTTAATTTCTCCAAAAATAGCATCAAATATTATGGAGATAATTTCGATTATGCGCCTGACAAAATAACCACTCATAAAGGCGATCGCTACATATGCATATTCTACCTGGTAGGTATCCCCTGCGACTTTTATCGTTATTCCGAAAAAGCTACCTGAACTGATCATGAAATAAATTACAATAGCAAAAGCTGGCCCTATAATGATTCTTGAGATATAATAAGGTATATACTTATCATCAAAATCATCTTTAGATATATGTCCACATGCCGTTTTTACTACATAAGTCGTTGAACCTATAAATCCCCAAAGAACAATATAAAAAGGGATATACGGTTTATCAATGTATCTGTATGAATAGATTATAGATGCAATTAATAAGATGCCTGTAATTATCCAGAGTATGTGTTTTTCAGCTTTCTGTATTTCAGCTTTCGGTAGTTTTAAATTCATAACTTTTTAAAAGATCAATTGCCAGGGAAGAATTGACTATTATCTTGATTTCTTTGGGATTTAAAATCTCCACAAATTTTAACCTGCTCAAACTTTTCTTCTTAGAATCAATGAATTTATGTAAGTCCCATCCTGTTCGTTTCACTATATCGTTATCATAATCAAATTTAATTTGTAAAGTCTGGTCGAATGCTCGCACAGAAGCATAACCTTTTAAACCAATATTGATTTTACTCAGTTCTATTTCTGATTCTCTGCCAATAACAATTTCTCTACCCCATTCTTGAAGTTCATCACACAGGATTAGTAAAAAAGCGATTGGATCTTTACTGAAATCAATCCTATGAGGGAGATTATAAATATTATGAAGCATAATAGCTTCGGCAGCTTCTGCAACTGGCGATGTTAAAAACCGATTTCCTGTAGTTAATATCAAGTTAGTCCCACTAATAATTCCGTGATCATATTTATTTTTATCAATAATTTTGAAAATATTAGCAGTAGTTTCCGTTTCCATTGACGCTAGTATTTTTATAGATTCCTCAATTGTATCTTTTAACCTCTTCTCTTCCAAACCAAACATCCATATAGATTGCAAAGTCTTATCAAGCTTTGCACTTAATGCATCCTTATAAGCTTCCGACAGACCATCTTTTATCTTGTCTATATTTTCCTGCAATAAATCAAATCTTTTTCCTAACCATATCATTTTTTTAGAAGCCTCAAAAAAATAAGCGATAGGATAGGCATGGTCATGGAGCAAAGCTGCTATCCACCATGCTATTCTTGTATCATCATTTGTCCATGCGTTTCTCTTCTTCCGCAGGTAATCAGTCATTTGTTCAAATAATGTCTTATTGTCTAACACCCTAGTATCCATTAAGTATTCACCAAATGCTGCAACGTTAAATTGATGTTTATAATGGTCACGGTATCTCTTTTCTACTAAGAAAAGAGCCCAATCCAATACTTTTGTTTTTTCTATAAGCTTATTAATTTCGTTATAAGCTTCTTCATTTCCCTGGCATTTAATAAAATTATTACAAACCTTAAAAAAGTCATCACTGCCGAAAAAGTTATGAATCTCATGAGGAATTGGAGGCTTATTATCTTTTATTTTGTCCATAACATACTTAATCAAAAACTCATCATTTATCTCGAAATCAGTAAGAACTTCCTTTTTATCTTCGACTGTACCAGGCTTTGGTGATGAAGTTGCTTCAGGCATTTGATTCCTCCTTAATTCCAATATTACCAAAAGATGAGATATGAATAATACTTCTTTTCAGGGTTTTAATATAGTCATTAAATATTGCTTTATCCTTTTTATTCACGATGTCTCCAATTGCATTATTTACTATAATATATTGAAGTGACAAAATAGTTTTCAAATAATCTTCATTATATACATATATTGTATTGTTTGGTGAGATTCGAGTTACTGGTTTTTCTTGTAAAAATGCTATTACTGGTTTATTAACCCCTTCTGCTAATCCCATTTCATAAGCAATTCTACATGACATTTCTTTTGCAAGAATAAGCAAAAATTTAGTTTTATCGATATCTTCGATCGAAATTGTATTTGTTGACTTTATAAGTTTTATATTAACACCTGGAATTTCACCCCATTTAAACAAATGCGAATTAATTAAGTCATTTAAAAGCACTGGAGCAAGTGGTGATTTTATGTCTAAACTCATCAAATATTTTTGGTATGCTTTAAAAGAATAGCCCTGTAATCTCATCACTGTGTTTGCATCAGATAAATTTATTGATATTTTTGCCGCTGCATTTGCACAATATATCCATGTTTTTATCGTTTCATAACTTTTTTGAAACAATTCATCCTTTTTCTTATCCGATTGTTCTGAATCTATTTTTGCGATATAATGCCAGCACATTGACCCGTCAGCTTCATCATTAGCTCCACCATCCATAAATTGATGCGCTGCTTTCAGGTATAGCTCAGCTTTCTCATTTAAAGATTCTTTGGTATCACCGTATGCATCATAATATCTTCCTTTCGCCCAATGATATGCTTTTTCATATCCTATATTGTCAAATTCATTAGCAGCTTTTTTATACTCTTCTGAAGCTTTTTCAATTAATTTTATTCTATTCTCTAAATTATCCTCAAGGTCGCCGCTGATCTCATAGTGAAGACCCATTCTGATATGCACATCACCTTTATCTTCGGTTTGTTCAAAC
>JAWOKW010000191.1:0-5302 GCA_033854095.1 Candidatus Methanoperedens sp.
ATGGCTGTAACAGGCTTAAAACCAATAGCAGAGATACAGTTTGAAGGATTCAGCTATATGACAATAGACCAGCTTGCTACTCATGCCTCAAGGATCAGGAATCGTTCAAGAGGGGTCTACCACTGCCCGCTGGTCATAAGGGCGCCTTATGGCGGCGGTGTGAGGGCTCTTGAGCACCATTCGGAAGCAGTGGCGACATTTTACATCCACATACCAGGTCTTAAAGTCGTGATACCTTCGTCTCCTTATGATGCAAAAGGTCTTCTTATATCCTGTATCAGAGATCCTGACCCTGTTTTCTTTTTTGAGCCAAAGCGGCTTTACCGTGCTTTCAGAGAAGAAGTGCCAGAAGGTGATTACACGGTCCCGCTCGGCGAAGGCAAGAAACTCACAGAAGGAGAGGATATAACCCTGATAGCCTGGGGCGCCATGACAAGGGTATGCTTTGAAGCCCTGGAGAAGATCAAGGGAATCAATGTCGAGTTAATAGACCTTCGAACGCTATCTCCCTTAGATGATAAAATAATAATAGATTCTGTCAAGAAAACAGGCAGAGCTGTGATAGTCCACGAGGAGCCCAGGACGCTTGGCTTTGGGGCAGAAATCATCGCAAGGATCAATGAAAAAGCATTCCTTTATCTTGAAGCGCCTGTTAAAAGGGTTACAGGATATGATATTCCTGTTCCGCTGCCCAAACTTGAAGATTACTATCTGCCAGATGCAGAGAGGATAGCTAATGCTGTAAAAGAGGTCGCAGCTTTTTGAGGTGAAAATATGGTCGATGTAAAGTTTCCAGATGTCGGCGAAGGTATAACAGAAGGTACGCTCGTAAAATGGCTTGTGAAAGAAGGCGAAGATATAAAAGTAGATCAGGCAGTGGCAGAAATCGAGACTGATAAAGCAATCGTTGAAATACCTTCCCCCAAAGCGGGAAAGGTATCCAAGCTCTATGGGAAAGAAGGTGATGTCATAAAAGTGGGAAGTATCCTTGCTTCGCTTGCTTTGCCAGGAGAAAAGGTTCCTATTCCTGAAATCAAACCAGAAGTTAAGCCACCAGAAGCAAAACCTCCTGAAGTCAAACCAGAAGTTAAGCCACCAGAAGTGAAACCCCCAGAAAAGCCAGTTGAGAGGGTTTTAGCTGTGCCTTCTACAAGACGCATTGCAAGGGAACTTGGAGTGGATATATCAAAGGTTCAGGGCACAGGTCCTGGAGGAAGGGTGACTGATGAAGATGTTAAAAGATTTGCCCAAGCTCCACCAAAGCCGCCCGAGCTCAAGCCACCAGAAGTTATTCCGACTGAAGCTCCAGCACCTGAAATAAAACCTGCTGAAGAGAGGATCCCGGTAAAAGGCATCAGAAAGACCATAGCAGAGAGAATGGCAAAATCTCTATTCACAGCGCCGCATGTGGTTTCTATGGATGAGGCTGATGTTACCGAGCTTGTAGAACTGAGGGAGAAAGAGAAAAAATTGGCTGAAGAGAAGGGCATAAAGCTCACCTATCTTGCATTTATTGTAAAAGCAGCTACAGTGGCATTAAAGCAGCATCCGTATCTGAACGCATCCCTTGATTCTGAAAAAAATGAGATCGTGCTAAAGCACTACTACAACATAGGGATAGCTGTTGATACCCCTGATGGTTTGATGGTCCCTGTGATCAAGAACGCAGACCAGAAAAGCATCATGGATATCGCTCATGAGACTGAAAAGCTCGCTGAGGAGGCGCGCAGCAGGAAGATAAAGCTTCCTGATCTAAAAGGCAATACCTTCACGATAACGAACATAGGGAGCATAGGCGGGATATTTTCAACACCAATAATCAATCCTCCTGACGTGGCTATACTTGGAGTCCACAGGATAAGGGACATGCCTGTCGTGATCGATGGAGAAGTCAAAATAAGGAAAATCCTGCCTCTTGTGCTTTCATTTGACCACAGGGTACTTGATGGAGCGCAAGCTGCAAGGTTCATGAACACCCTGATAGATCATCTGAAAGACCCAGATTTATTCCTTCTGGACGTGATGTAGATGGTGATGGGAGATATCGTTACAGGGTGCGATGTTCTTGTCATTGGCGGAGGTCCAGGCGGCTACACAGCAGCAATAAGAGCATCCCAGCTTGGGAAGGACGTAATACTTGTGGAAAAGTACGAGCTTGGAGGCGTATGCGTGTATCGCGGCTGCATTCCTTCAAAGGCGCTGATACATGCTGCCAACTTCATATACGATATAAAGAATCCAGGCATCACAGGAATAAAAGCTTCTGTCGAGTTCGATTATAAAAAGCTCCAGCAATGGAAGTACGAAGTTGTAAAAAAACTCAGGGACGGCATAAATCATCTTTGCAAGAAATACGGTGTTCAAGTAATAAAAGGTGAGGCTTATTTTGAATCCTCTGATAAAACAAGGATCACAGCACCAGACGGCATGACATCCACACTGCAGTTTGAAAATGCCATAATAGCCACTGGTTCGGAATCTCAGGCGTTCAAAGGTTTTCCTTATGACGGTAAGTTCGTTATCAACTCCAACGAAGCTCTTGGGCTTTCTAAAGTACCGCAGGACATGGTGATAATAGGGGCGGGGTATATCGGCATAGAGCTTGGAACAATGTATGCAAAACTCGGTACTAAAGTAAAGATTATCCAGCGCTCCTCGCGTATTCTTACTAAATTCGACCCTGAAGTTGTCGATGTGGTAAGCCAGAAAATGAAAAAGCTGGGAATAGAAGTATATTATAATTCCAAACCAGAGGGGATGCGCAGAGAAAAAGATAAGGCGACAGTAATAGTCAGGGACGCATCAGGAAAACAGGTTGAACTTGCTGCTGATAAAATAATGGTGGCTGTAGGCGTGAAGCCGAACAGCGCTAACATAGGACTTGAAAATACAAAGGTTGAACTTGATGAAAAGGGTTTTATAAAGGTCGACGAAAAGCGCAGGACAACTGACCCCAAGATATATGCTGTCGGAGATGTGGCAGGCGCTCCCCTGCTTGCGCACAAAGCATTCAGGGAGGGAAAGGTCGCGGCTGAAGTTATAGCTGGCATGCCAAGCGCATTCGACAACAGAGCCGTGCCGTCGGCTGTCTTCTCAGACCCTGAGATAGCGTCTGTTGGTATGGACGAAGAGAGCGCAAAGAAGAGCGGTTTTGAAATAAACACAGGCAAGTTCCCATTCCGTGCCTCTGGAAGCGCGCTCACCATGGACAGGACAGATGGGTTCGTGAAGATCGTATCAAACAAAAAGAACGGCGAGATACTTGGCATACACATAGTCGGGGCGAACGCATCCATGCTGATAAGCGAAGCCTCACATTCCATTGAAATGGCTGCTTTTCTTGAGGATCTGGCAGGGACAATACATCCACATCCAACACTTCCTGAAGCATTGGCAGAGGCTGCGGAGGTTGCGCTTGGGAAAGTGATACATATATGAAGCAATAAATGTGACGCAAAATTATATACCTTAGCATCTAATAGATGTCGCCATGGCTGACCATACAAAAGTCAGGGACTACATGACCGAGGAGGTGGATACCGTATCCCCGCAAGACACTGTCAAAGATGTCATAAACCTCATACGAAGGACAGGTCATGATGGTTTCCCCGTGGTTGAGGATGGTAAGGTCACAGGGTATGTCTCAGCCTCGTGTTTGCTTGAAAAAAATTCTCTTGAAAAGGTCTCTGACGTGATGAGCCGTGATGTGCTTGTTGCAGACACAGAGATGGACATGAGCGATGTTGCACGCGTATTGTTCAGATCAGGCAAATCAAAATTGCCTGTTATAGATACAGATGGCAACCTGCGAGGTATTATCACAAACTCGGATGTCATACGCTCACATATAGAGAGGACAAGTCCACAAAAGGTCTGGACGCTCAAAAAAACGCTTGAAGCTATCCATAATATCCATGTGGACGTGGTGCGTGAAGCGGTCAATATTGATGAACTTGTGCCGACACAGCCCAAAGTCTATGCAGACGAGCTGGATGGGAGGATATACGAATTGAGAAAAGGTTTAGCTGAGCCGATAGTAGTCATAAGGAAACCTAACAAACTAATACTCGTAGATGGTCATCACAGGGTTATTGCAGCCAAGAAACTTGGGATTAAAAGTATGGATGCTTATGTCATCCCGCTGGGCGATGAAATAACTCTCGGTATGGAAAAAACCGCAGCATCAGCAGGACTCCATACACTTTCAGATATTAAAATACTGGATTATGCTAAACATCCCCTGATAGAGATAACGAAACGATTAAAAAAGAATGATGAGAACGGTCTGGCAGACGTAGCTCAATAAACAGCAAGTTTATCCAGGATATCTGTTTTTGAAATAAGCCCGACAATTTCTCCATTTATAGAAACCAGGAGCCTTCCAACTTTCTCCTTATTAAAGACTCTTACTACTTCATAAAGAGGCAGCTCTCCATCGATCGAAATAATCTTCTTGGTCATTATATCCTTTATCTTAAGGCTGGTCTTGCCCTCAGCAAGTGTTTTTCCGATGTCAGTAAGGGTTACGATGCCCACGATTGCGTTCTTATCACGTACTGGAGCCCCATGGATTTTATTCTCAACAAGAATCCTTGATGCTTCCTGTATCGTTGCTGTGGATGGGACTGTTATAGGCTGTTCTTTAACAAAGTACTTAACAGGCTTCTTGGGCAGAGAGACCATTTCCTGTATGACGAACAGTAATGAATTCTCAGTGTCATCCCTGCCAATAATTTCTCCTCGCATCACTAACTTGTTGACAGGCGTGGGTCCAATAGTAATAATATCTCCAATGTCAAATTTTTTGATATCTCCGATCACATGAACTGTGGCATTACATAGGTCGGGGTGTCTGACTGTAGTAAAACTGATTTCAGCGGCTGTGGTATTCTGGACAAGCTCTTCATTCCGCCTTATCGGTACTATCATTTCTTTGTCAAGTTCCGATATGCAAAGAGCGCGATATGTAGCGCCTGTTGCCTTATAACCTCCTTTCGGTCCTGGTACACCTTCAACCAGCCCCAGTGCTTTGAGCGATTGCATCTGATTCCTGACCGTACCGGCGTTCCTATTTATAATCTCAGCAATATCTTCCCCTTTAATCGCCTGTTTTCTTTCCCTGTATAAATTAATCAGTGCGGTTAGAATTTCCTTCTGAATTGGTGTGAGTTCCATAATTCTCAACTCTCATAAACTAACCTAATATATATGGAGGGTATATATAACTATTGATGATGATATTCTATTTTTTCTCCCATTTTTCAAGATACAATACTTCTGACAGGGTCTTCCCCCTTTTTAT
>JAWOKW010000192.1:0-8005 GCA_033854095.1 Candidatus Methanoperedens sp.
GTATGGCATCTATCTGACATCTTCCAGCAGCAACACCATCTACAACAATATATTCAACAATACCCACAACTTTTACTTATATTCCTCAGGAGCTAATATATGGAACACTACCAAAACACCCGGCACAAATATCATCGGAGGTCCTTACATTGCTGGAAATTTCTGGGCAAACCCGCAAGGCACAGGGTTCAGCCAGGGCGAGGACTGCTCTGATGCGGATAGGGATGGGATTTGCGACTCACAATATACTCTTGATGCGAACAATATAGATTACCTGCCGCTGACAGATCCCACATATCCTGTCCATAACATAAACAAAAGCACAGACTACCCCACAATCCAGGCTGCAATTGACGCTGCAAACACAGGTGATGAGCTCCATGTGGACAGCGGCACCTATTATGAGAACGTGAATGTGAACAGGCAGCTTATCCTGCGCGGGGTCGATACTGGAGTAGGAAAACCTGTGGTGGATGGACTCGGAGGCGATGTGATAACACTGAGCGCGGATGGGGTCACGCTTGAGGGGTTCGAGGCTAAGAATAGCGGTCTTTATAACGCTGGAATTTATATCATTTCAAATAGCAATGTTATTATTAACAACACTGCATCGAACAACGACTACGGCATCGTTCTGTCCTCTTCCAGCAACAATAATCTTATAGGCAACACCGCCTCGAACAACTCCCAGAATAGCATCTATCTGTCCTCTTCCAGCAACAATAACAATGTTACAGGCAACACTGCCTCGAATAACTACCTCGGCATCGCTCTGGTCTCTTCCAGCAATAACACTCTGAACAGCAACACTGCATCGAACAACGACTACGGCATCGTTCTTGAGTCTTCCAGCAACAATAATAACGTTACAGGCAACACTGCCTCGAACAACGCTGGGGATGGCATCATGCTGCTGTCTTCCAGCAACAATAACAATGTTACAGGCAACACTGCCTCGAACAACGATCATGGCATCTATCTGGTCTTTTACAGCAACAATAACAATGTTACAGGCAACACTGCCTCGAACAACAAATACGGCATCGTTCTGTCCTCTTCCAGCAACAATAATAACCTTACAGGCAACAACGTAAGCTCGAACGGTATCTATGGGATATGGCTCAAGCGTTCCAGCAGCAACAATCTTATTAATAACACAGCCTCGAATAACATTCTCTGGGCATTCTTTTCAGAATCAAATTCGATAAATAACAATGTGACCAACCTCATCATCAACCCAACAATATCGTTCACAGGCAAGGATATATCAGTCAATGCTGCAACTGCGCCTTATCCAGACCCTTCGGGCTACAAGAACATTGGTATATTCATGAACGCCACGAACAATAGCGCAGATTCATGGCTTTTCCTCAATGTAAGCTACACAGATGCCGAAATAGCAGGCATGAATGAGAACACTCTTCGGATATGGCAGCACGATGGCTCATGGTCACAGGTGCAAGGAAATAATGGGGTCAACACCGACCAGAAATATGTGTATGCAAATATAACGAACTTCAGCATCTTTGCGCCGATGGCTGATTTGCCTCCTTCAGGCGTCAGAGACCTGATAAATACAAGCTATGCTCAGAACTATATAACATGGAACTGGACAGACCCACCTGAATCCGATTTCGATAAAGTGATGATATATCTTAACGGAACATTCAGGACAAATGTTACAAAAGGCACGCAGTACTATACCGCAATTGACCTGACACCGAATACAACATACGAGATAAGCACATTGACAGTTGATTCTGCTGGCAATATCAACTCAACATGGGTAAATCATACTGCAACAACAGCTCCAAGAAGAGTATGGTTCATCGATAATGCAACAGGCGGTGACTGTGCACTGATAGGATTCTGGAACGATGCGACAAAGACCTGCACCCTGACCCTGAATTTAACGCTGCCTGTTCAGATTATCAGTGATAACATAACATTGGACGGCAGCGGATATACAATAACAGGGAATGGCACAGGAATCGGATATACGATAATAGGAGGTGGTGCAGGCAGCGGTGTTACTCTTTCCGGAAGGACAGGGGTTACGATCAGGAACCTGAATATTGGAAATTTTGAATATGGAATCTATCTGGATAATTCCAGCGGCAACATCATCTACAATAACAAATTCAACAATACAAATAACGCTGGAATTATTAACTCCACAAACACATGGAACATCACAAAGACCGCGGGTGCGAACATCATCGGCGGCACAAACATCGGCGGCAACTTCTGGGCTCATCCCAACGGCACAGGTTTCAGCCATACCTGCGCTGATGATGATAGCGATACGATATGTGATGAACCATATCAGCTTGATGGCAACAACATCGACCGCCTGCCGCTCGCATATGGTCTGAGCGCATCGCCCATCTCTGTTTCAAGTGACCTAATACTGGCAGGGTCATCTGTGAAAGCCTCATCCTATATCACAGGAACAGGTAGAGGCAGCGCAACATGGAACTGGGATGATGGTAGTTCAAACACCATTCCAATAAACAAATTGCCGATGGGGATATCGACCACGCACAAGTTCCGCAACGCCGGCGTATATACGATCAACCTGACAGTTAATAGCGATGACAGAAGTACAGACACTGAAATCTATCAATTCGTTGTTGTGTATGACCCGAAAAGCGGATTTGTAACAGGCTACGGCTGGATCGATTCCCAGAGGGGTGCATACGGTGCAAAACCTGAGTTAAAAGGAACGGCTAACTTTGGCTTCAATTCGATGTATAGACCAGGAAATACAGTACCTACTGGAAGTGTTGAATTCCAGTTCAAAGCCGCATCTCTTAACCTTCGTTCAACATCGTTTGACTGGCTTGTTATATCTGGCGCAAGAACACAGCTCAGGGGCAGGGGCACTATAAATAGAGCAGGGAACTATGGATTCCTTATCACAGCATCTGATGAACGAGTTAAAGGTAAAAGTGCTGATAAATTCAGGATCAAGATATGGGATATGGCTACACATACTGTCATATACGACAATGCGCCCGGTTCTGATGACATAGATTCATCAGGGTTACAGAATATTGGCGGTGGAGATATTGGTATAAACAGGAAATAACAGGATCGAAAGACATCATATTAAATAATCCTAAAAAGTTAATAAAATACAGATACCGCGGATTACGCGGATCAACACGGATACTGGAATCATAGCAACAAATCCGCGTTCATCTGCGTTTATCTGCGGTTTTATTTTTTTATAGATATTACAGTTATTTTTGAACTTCTCTATAGCATGAGGTAGCTCACATGTTCCATCTGCCATCGACAGGAAAACATTCATTTATCAACATCAAAATATTTTTATTATAGATGATCACATATTCTCTGGAAAGAACAGGAAGTCCTCCAAAGAATCTTGAGCTTATGATTTCCATATTCAATATATCGCGCCGTGTCTCAAGCCTGTGCTCGCGCAAAATCCTGCCTATCGGGATATCAGCTTTCATAATATCGTTTCTTACAGCCTGAGGCATTCTCTTAATAACAGCCAGCGACCTTGCCAGCACGTACATTGTATCGTCGGCGTTCAGGGTCACAAGACGCCTGTTGACTTCATCGCCAGCATCTATTTCCAGAAGTTTTGCTATTTCAGGCGTGGCTCTTATTAAACTCTGCTCTAATGTTTTAACTGTTATGCTTTTTCCTGTAAGTACCTCAAGCAGCTGTGTGACCGAGCCATCTGTCCCGGCGCAGATGCGAAGACATGCAGGGATATCATGCCTTTTAAGGACATCCCACAAATTATCCGCCTACTTCTTTTTTTGCCCTTGCAAGGCGCTCCTTGGAAGTGTAACCTGTAGCCTCTTCAAGAAATGCTCTGTAGCGCTTATTTGTCTCAAGGATTACATCATCCTTTACTCCCTTGCTGGATTCTGTATCCACGTACAGCTTCTTTTTATCAAACCATACTATCAGCCTGGCAAACGCACCGTAACACAGCGCGTACTTACCATTTTCCTCTTTTATCTCAGATGGGAAGTTCTTCTCCAACACATTACGGATCCTTGCTGCATCAGGGGAATGTCCCCTTTTAAATGAATACTCCTGAATAATATCACCTCAAATAAATTCTGCATCGCTGTAGGCTTTTACTGTCATGATATGACCATCATATCCATTGATCTCTATTGTCTCACCCATGCCTCTTACCTCCCACACAGGAATATGAAGGAGATCCATTCTCAGGTTTATGTCATCGGGATCAGGCGCAAATACCTTGTTTTCAAATATTATCGTGTCTCCGATCATCTCATTCAATCTTATTTCCTTTGTATGCTCCCTGATAATAGCATCCACAGCTCTATCTAAGGCATCCTTTTTAGCAATCGCTGGCTGCTTTAACTCATAGTTCTGTGTGGGAACAAAGGCACTCTCCTGGATATCATTATATTTATCAAAAAAATTTTCACCTGTTAGTGCATGGATATATCCTTCACCCTCACCTGCGAGGTCTATAGCTCTCGATTTAAACATTTTCTGGGTGCTGAAAGAATAATTATAATGCCAGACAGGGATAAATTTAAGTTTCTGGCTTTTTGATCTCCCTATTTTCGCTTCTGCTATGGAAAGCGCGTCTGATTTCCCAATGTTGACCGGTACTGAACGCAGTGATACTCTGATTGTTTTTTCATATTCTTCCTTAGCTCCCACGGCAGGAAAATCAGTTCCTGCTGACATCTCTAAATACTCCCCCAGAGCACCTGCCAGCACAGCTCTGCCTATCCATGATTCAAGCTCGCCCCTGTCCCATAATATTAGCTTTTCATCAAGTGCAAACGCACGTGTTTTTTCATCAAATGATTCAGAGACCAGTATGCCTTTTCCGCCGTACTTTTGTACATTGTTTGAAAAATGTTTGATACTATTAAGATTTACATCGCTGTAGTATTTGATGAATAAATGGTCACGCTCTTTCTCTGCAAGCAGGTCGCAGATATCTGAAGAGCTTATAGTGTAACCATAGTATGTGAAAACCTTTTTTAGGATGCCAATGACTGCCTGCCTGTTCATAGACGTAATACTTCTCACCAGACTGAAATACTTTATCTTTCATGTTGGTGATATCTTTTAAACTACGATCTTAGGTCTTCAAAATCTATGGCTATGTATCCTTCTTCCCTCAGCCTTTCCTTACTCATAATCTCTTTTGCTGCAATTCCGAAGAATTCCTTACGCGTCTTATTATGCCATTTAACAACTTTTGCTTTTCTTTTGAGATCTTTAATAATCTCGGATGCGCGTTTATAATCCAGGTGCCCATATTTACACTCAATAAATGCGATCTTATTTTCGGCAGCATTTAAAGCCACCACGTCTATTTCCTCTTCCACACGAATGCTTCCCTTGCGACTGTAACCCCACCATCTGCCTGCATTTTCCGCCTGAAAATCAAGGAACGCTGTTATGTCTTCTCTTACGACTTCTTCAAATGCCTTAGAAAAAAGCAGCACAATTGAAGGCTCTATTTTTCTATATACTTCTTCTTCCTTTCCTTCTTCTAAGAAAGAAATGCTGGGATTGATGAACCTGAAATAGAAATAGAAAAGATTATCCTTTATATAGTAGCGGCTGTTCTTTGTTCTCTTTTCAGTTACAGGCAATTCTTTCTTCACAAGTTCTAAATCTGATAGCACCTTGAAGTATTTTGGCATATCCTTTGCTGGCACACCTGCCTTTGATGCCACTTCAGAGAGCTTTGTACTGCTGCCGAGTGCCTCAAAGATGGATACGTATCTCGAAGGTTCTCTGAGTTCTTCTTTCAGAAGGAACTCAGGCTCTCTATAAAGCCTTGAACCTTTTTTTAATATCGTGCTTATTACATTTTCCTTTATGGTTTTTGAAGGTTCTACATCTACAAGATAAGAAGGGATGTTCCCAAAAATAGCAAAGAGTTCAATCGACTTTTCAAATGTTGCTGTAGGGAAGAATTTTGCCACATCCCTGAATTTCAGCGGTTCAAGCTTCCACTCACCTGTCCTCCTGCCATAAAGAGGGGATTTGTAGCTTAAAGTGCCGTTGTACATCATACTTATGCTTGAGCCAGAAAGTATGAGGAGAATGTTTTTCCCACTTATTATTTCATCTGTTATTTTCTGGAATACTGACGGTATTGCGCTATCTTTCTCAACAAGATACGAGAACTCGTCTATTACAACGATGAAGTCTTCGCTGCTTCTTTTTGCAATGAATTTGAAAACATCATCAAAATTCTCAACAACAGCCGGCTGCTCATTAAATATTTCAGCAGCAAGCCGCATCATGTTCCTCGCATTTATATTTGTACCTCTCTTGTCAGCAAGATAGTAAAGATGGTTTTTTCCTGCAGTGAACTGCTTGATTAGCTCAGTCTTGCCAATCCTGCGCCTCCCATAGATGATTACAAGCCCTCCTCTTTTGTTGTATATCTCCTCAAGAAACCCGAGTTCTCTTTCCCGATCTATGAATTCCATCTTCGGCATGATTATCTTTTGTATGATTATCACTTAGATGATATTTAAGGCTATTTCTCATTTGTGAAAAACTATATTATTGTGTATGAATATAATGTTTCTCGAAAGGAGAGGTAGATGTCAGATGAGATTTTCCTGAGCTATGCAAGGTCAGACAGGGAAAGAGCGAAGATTTTTGCAGAGGCACTGGGCAATCTTGGCTATTCAGTCTGGTGGGATCGCAGCATTCCTTATGGAAGGAAATTTGATGAATATATCCTTGAAAAATTAAACCAGGCAAGATGTGTGATAGTGCTGTGGTCAAAAGATTCTGTGAAATCAGACTGGGTAAGGGATGAAGCAGAAAGGGGCAAACGCCGGGAAATTCTTGTTCCTGTTTTGATTGATGATGTGGATATCCCGCTCGGATTTGGCAGGTTGCAGGCAGCACAGCTCCTTGATTTTGATGGGATGAGCTCCAGTGAGGAGTTCAAGAGGCTGTCAGAGTCGATTGCCGGGATTATGACGCCCCATGTGAAGGAGAAAGAAAAACAAGCAAGGCTGGAAGAAGAGATATTACGGAAGCAGCAGGCAAGGAGGAAAGAAGAGCGCAGACAGCGAGAAGAACATGAGCGCATCGTGAAGGAAAGCTCAAGCGCAGGCTGGACTTCACATAAAAAGTTCTTCACAATTGCGTTTGTGCTGGGTATTCTCTTGGTGGGATTTTGGCTGATTGCGCCGATCTTTTCAGATCAAAAAACATTTAACAACACTATCGGCATGGAGTTCGTTCTAATACCAGCGGGTGAGTTTGACATGGGTTCTCCATCTGCTGATTTGGACAGTTACGATGATGAAAGACCTGTACATCATGTAACCATATCAAAGGCTTTTTATATGGGTAGGTATGAGGTCACGCAGAAACAGTGGCGTGATGTCATGGGAACCAGTCTTTTGCACACAGGTGGTGATCTGCTGCCTGTTGAGCAGGTTTCATGGAACGAGGTTCAGCAATTTATCCAGAAACTCAATGAGAAAGAAAGCACGAATAAATACCGTCTGCCTTCGGAGGCTGAATGGGAATATGCGGCACGAGCAAGAACGACTACAAAATATTCTTTCGGTGATAGTAATTCAAACCTTGGTAATTATGCTTGGTATGCAGAAAACTCAGGGTCGAGATCTCCAAAGCCGGGGAATTATTATGGATATGACGAAGATGATTGGGTTCATGATTACTGGAATGGTACAACTCATCCGGTCGGCCAGTGGAACCCAAATACCTGGGGATTGTACGATATGTACGGCAATGTCTGGGAATGGGTGCAGGACATATACAACAGCAGCTATGTTGGTGCGCCTGCGAACGGCAGTGCATGGGAAAGTGGAAGTGGCTCCGATTGTGTCCTTCGGGGCGGCAGCTGGTACAACCCCGCCCGTTTCTGCCGGTCAGCAGCCCGCCTCCACCTCGTTCCCAGCCTCAACGCCACAGACCACCACGACCTCGGCTTTCGCCTTCTGAGGAGCCTGTAGCCACTTTC
>JAWOKW010000193.1:0-3728 GCA_033854095.1 Candidatus Methanoperedens sp.
CGGTTCATTGACATCATAAAATCAAAGCTGTCCGGGGCTGAACTTGAAAAACTGAAGAAAGAGCTTGGCGAAAGGATAGATGATGATTGTTACCTCCATATCAGGTTCGATAAGCAGGCTGCCTATAAGGGCACAGTACAGCTTGCAGCGATAGCTGACACGATCGCCGCGGAGATAAAGATAAAAGCGTATCCAGCCAAGCGCGAGAAGGCTATAGAGGTAGCCGAGATATTATTTTAGATAATCCTGATCGCGGGTAATCCTCAACCTGCAGTATCTTTCCGAGATGCCCCATGCCAATGAACCCTATTTTCACCTTAATACCCCCTGTCAGCATCTATGTCTGATATAATCAAAGATATATACCTGCCGTAACAAAACCTTTATCCTTATAAGATGCATTTACGGGGGATACCCCATCATTAACCGAGGTGCCTGGGTGGGGTAGCTGGTTATCCTATGGGACTGTGGATCCTACGACTCGGGTTCGAATCCCGACCCGGGCCCCATTTTACCACGTTAAGAGCCTTTGGAATTTATAAGCAGAGCAGATAAAAGAAGGCTAAGAGCATGGTTTAAGAGGACATACACAATACGTTAAGGATTTTAGAAAATACCTCTGAGCGGTATATAACTAAGTTATCCCCAGATGACCAAGAGGATGTTAGACGGTTCATGATGTGCCAAACGCCGACTTTCTGGTCAAGCTCATTTTGACTGTGCCCGCCTTCTTCAGCGCTATCTGCGCCCCTTTTACGGGCTTACTCCTGGACCGCTGGGGGCGAAAACCCATCTTACTTGCTTCACTGGTATTGTATGGTCTAGCCGGGGCATCAGGCTTCGTACTGGATTTCCTTTTTGGCATTTTAGCAGGGAGGGCTTCTTTGGGCATGGCCGTAGCAGGTGTGATGAGCGGCTTTACCACCCTAATTGCTGATTATTTCACCGAGGTCAGGCTCAATCGATTTATGGGCTACCAGGGGGCGGCCATTGGTCTTGGTGGAATGGTTTTTCTGTTGATTACAGGCTATCTCACCGATATCGGCTGGCGGTTTCCCTTTTTAATCTATCTTTTCATCTTTCTCACCCTTCCTGGTATGCTGTTTGCAGTTGATGAGCCAGAGGTACACACAGAAGCTCTACAGAAAGCTACCCCGGCGGCCTCTTTCCCCTTGAAAACTATCGCGCCCATCTATGCGACTGCTTTTGCCGGCATGATTATTTTTTTCGTCCTTGTAGTGCAACTGCCCTTTTATCTGGCCGCACAGGCCAGCAGCAGCCTGGTGGGACTGGCACTGTCACTCAGTATACTCGTTTCAGTCATAGCTGCACTGCAATATGAACGACTCAAGGCCCGATTATCGTTTCAGGGTATTTTCAGCTTCGCATTTCTAATCTTGGGTATCAGCAATTTGATCGTTGTTCTCGCGCCTGTTTATGGGATTGTAGTAGTAGGGTTATTGGTTGGCGGATTATGCCCGAGTATTCTTCAGGCGAATCTCAGTGTCTGGACAGCTTCAATCACCCAGTCCACAGTCCGCGGCTGCGCGATGGGTGGCCTGATCTCGTTCATATTCCTGGGGCAATTCTTTACGCCTGTCATCACGCAGCCAGTGGTAGAGCAACTCGGCCTGGCCAGGACTTTCGGGGTTGTTGAAGTGGTGTCGCTGCTACTGGCAGTGATTTTCTTCGGGCATATGCTAAAAAGAACGGCATATCACAGGAAGAATGCTTGAACAATGCCTGAATAAACATCTCTACCAATAGCTCAGAGCGGCGGGCGCTGCCAGCCACCCACAACTTTTTCGATACGTTGTGCCACTGCCAGAGCCACATCTTTACGCCAGGGGCAAGCCACTACCTGTACGCCAATAGGCAGTCATTCAGGCGAAGTGCAGCCGATGAGTAGATTATTCCGCTCATATTCCAACATTGAAATAGTAAATATATTATCCCGATGCTTGCAGAATATTTCTAAGGAACGTCTGTAATATTCCACCATTACGATAATATTCCAGTTCGATATCTGAATCAAGCCTCGCAATAGCCTCAAATCTTCTCTCCATCCCTTTCCCATCTCTGAATGATACGCCTATCTCTCCTCCAGGTTTTATGCTACTAATGCCCAGGATATCGAAGACCTCATTTCCTTTTATGCCAAGTCTCTCGACAGTATCCCCTTCTTTGAATTGCAGAGGCAGGACTCCCATTCCTATCAGGTTGCTCCTGTGAATTCGCTCATAAGATTCTGCTATTACAGTATGAACCCCGAGAAGGTATGTACCCTTGGCAGCCCAGTCGCGGGAACTTCCCGAGCCGTACTCCTTTCCCGCAATAACAATAAGCGACGTGCCTTTCTCTTTATAGAGAATCGCGGCATCGTAAATAGTCATCTCTTCCCTGGTGGGGAAATAAACAGTCCATCCTCCTTCTCTGTTCGGAACCAGCCGGTTCCGCAGGCGTATGTTCCCGAATGTTCCCCGCATCATCACTTCGTGGTTTCCTCTCCGCGAACCAAAGGAATTAAAATCCTTTTGTTTCACACCCCGGGAAATCAGATACTGACCTGCAGGACCATCAACCGGAATTTCACCTGCAGGAGAGATGTGGTCTGTCGTGATGCTATTTCCGAGAAGTGCAAGAACTCTGGCGTCTTTTACATCGCTCAGTTCAGGTGGTTTTAGAGAGAAATCCTTAAAGAACGGAGGCTCCTGTATATATGTTGATTCAGGGCGCCACTCGTAGAGTTCTCCTTCCGGAACATCAAGTTCCTTCCAGACCTTTGTTCCTTCAAATATTTCCGAATATTCCTTTTCAAACATCCTGGGATTAATTATCTCTCTTATAACCTGATTAATCTCTTCCTGCTTCGGCCATATGTCTTTTAAATAAACTGCCATGCCGTTGGGATCGTAGCCTAATGGTTCGTTTTTAAGATCCACATCAACAGCACCTGCTATGGCGAATGCCACTACCAATGGCGGGGATGCCAGATAGTTGGCTTTAACAAGCGGGTTAATCCTTCCTTCAAAATTCCGATTCCCGCTCAGAACTGCCGCCACTACTAGATCATTATCCTTGACTATCTGTGCTATATTTTCCGGAACAGGTCCGCTGTTCCCTATACATGTCGTGCACCCATATCCCACAAGATGAAATCCAAGAGCTTCAAGGTACGGCAAAAGACCCGATGATTTGAAATAATCCGCAACAACAAGGGACCCGGGAGCAAGACTGGTTTTTACGTAGGGCTTAACCTTAAGCCCATGCTCTACAGCCTTTTTAGCTAAAATGCCAGCACCTATCATAACAGAAGGGTTTGAAGTATTCGTACATGAGGTTATGGCTGCGATAACTACTGAACCGTCGGTAACAGCTTCTCCTTTGTATTTTGCAGAAACATTTGCTCTGCTGTCCTCAAGAGGCATATGCTGTGTCCTGAAGTTTCCACCCTCACCCAGCCATCGGCTGTAATCATGATGCATCTCCACTTCCGGTCCTTTCGTCCTGACAAACGTCTTTTCCATATCCTTTCGGAAGGTATTTCTCATCTCCCCAAGTGGTATGCGATCCTGCGGTCGTTTCGGTCCTGCCAAACTTGGCTCAACAGTGCCCATATCCAGCTCCACCTTCTCGCTATACAGAGGCTCAGGCGCATCATCTGTATGGAAAAGACCTTGCTCTGTAGCATATCGCTTGATGAGATCAACATGCTCTTGCTTTCTCCC
>JAWOKW010000194.1:0-3568 GCA_033854095.1 Candidatus Methanoperedens sp.
CATTGTTCATTCCCCTTACAGAACCTTGTTCGTGACGCCGTATAAGCCTTAATAAAAGTGTGTTTTTGTCAGAGTAATATAAGATAGCTTTGACACTATTGCCTCAAAAAGTGCAAAAGTTCAGTAATTGGAGACCTCTCTAATACGGAGAAAGTTCTTGTAGGACTTAATATTCAACCAATAAAAAAATAAGCAAGGTTATCCATGCGCGGGCAAGAGCAGGAATGATTAAAAGATAAGATGAAAATCAGCCCGAAAATATATATAAATTGAAACGAACAATGAGTTGATCATTATGCGCTTTGAACCGTAAAGCCGTTTGTTAACAGCAGTTCTTCTATTTTGCGCTTAAAACCTCGTGTATAGTTTTCAGCAGTTTCTCAGCAGTATAAGGCTTTGGTAAAATAGCTTGTGCACGAGTGCTCTCAATTTTTACAAGTTTATCTTTTTCTGCTAATCCACTAACTACGATAACCTTAACCTGAGGGTTAATTTTACGGATCGCTTTGATGCTCGCATAACCATCCATAACAGGCATCATCATATCCATAAGAACAACTTTGATTTTATCCTTATTTTGAGCATACAATGCCACTGCATCTGCACCATCATTAGCTGTGAGCACTTTATAACCATAATCCTTCAATGTAGAAACAGTAACCTCACGAACTGAATCTTCGTCTTCAGCAACTAAAACCAATTCTCCATGTCCGATAGGCAATTCAAGCTGCTGTTCCTCTACATTTTGCATTTCTTTTTCGGTCTTTATCGCTGGCAAATATACCCTGAACGTAGTTCCTTTTCCGATTTCGCTATCCACATTTATGAATCCACCATGGCTTTTCACAATTGTAAGTACTGTTGACAGGCCAAGTCCCGTACCTTTGCCAAACTCTTTTGTCGTAAAGAATGGTTCAAATATTCTATCCAGTATCTCAGGAGGAATTCCTATTCCGGTATCAGAAGCTGCAATGATAACATAAGAACCGACTTTAGCTTCAGTATTCATCCGTACATAGTTTTCATCAATGAAAAAATTCTCAGCAGAGATTCTAAGAATACCGCCATCCGGCATTGCATCACGGGCATTTACGCAAAGGTTCATCAGGACCTGGTGAAGTTGTGTGGCATCTCCAGAAATTGTAAGGAGGTCTTTGGGTATATCGGTTCTGATTTCGATATTTCTTGGAAATGTCTCTTTTGTGACTTTTTCGATCTCGGTGATAATATGTTTCGCCAGAAGGGGATTGCGCTCACCCTCTACGCCCCGTGCAAATGACAATACTTGCTTTATTAAATCAGCTCCGCGCTGAGAGTTATTTTCAAGCATAGTAAGCAATTTTTGGCTCTGCTCATCTTTTAATTTTTGTTTTAGCATTTGTAGGGATAGCATTGTAGGCGTAAGCACATTGTTAAGATCGTGTGCTATTCCGCCTGCAAGAGTGCCTATGCTTTCCATCCTCTGAGCGCGTAATAACTGCGACTCAAGCTTTTTCTTCTCAGTAATATCCGTGTTAATGACAAGTATTGATTTAGGTTTCCCCTCACTATCATAGACAAGAGTCCAGCGGCTTTCGATAACGATTTCTTTACCATCTTTTGTTATCTGTTGCAGTTCGCCTGTCCACTCTCCTTTCTCAAGCACAACCTTTTTTGCCTCAATAAGCTGGGGTGGTTCTTCTTTATCTTTAAACAGAAACTCAACGGGATTTTTGCCTGTAACCTCCTCTGCTGTCCAGCCATACAGGCGCTCGGCACCTTTATTCCAATAGATGAGGCGGTGCTCCAAGCTTCTGACCCCTATAGCCTCCTGAGCATTGTCAAGAAGGGATGCTTGCTCTCGTATTTTCTCCTCTGCCTGCTTGCGCTCGGTAATGTCTATATCCATCTCAAGTATGAGAGATGAACCATCGGTATCTGTAAAGGGGAAGTCATAGGTATCGATAATACTAGAGCCATCCGGACCTATACATTCCCAATGATGTGGTTTACCGGTCTTCAGCACATTGAATGTTTCACAAAACTCGCAAGGCTCGGAACGCCCAAAAATATAATCGAAACAGTGCCGGCCATTATCCATGCCAAACTTCTCGCGAAAGCGGTAGTTGGCAAACGCGACCCGATAATCAGGTGTTAACAGACACACCATCACCGGCAACGTTTCCAGGATATCGTTAATTCGCTTCCGTTCTGCTTTTACGCCCTCGTTGGCCCGTGCCAGCTCGGCGGTTCGTTCTTGGACACGCATTTCTAATTCATCATGCGCTCTCTGCAGCGCCTCCTCTGCTCTCTTTCGCTCGGCGATTTCAGTCTGTAAAGCTTCGTTTGCAGATACAAGTTCTGAGGTGCGCTCCTCTACCTTTATTTCTAATTCATCATGCGCCCTTTGCAGTGCTTCCTTTGCCCTCTTGCGCTCTGTGATATCGCGGACAATCCCGGTGAAAAAAATCCCATCTTCTGTTTCCCATGTGGCAGTAGATAATTCAATAGGAAATTCTCCGCCATCTTTCTTTAACCCATAAGATTCATGTGTTTTTCCTTTGTATTCAACTTCGCTGTTTGTCCTTAGCCGTTCAAATTTCCTTGAATGGATGTACCTGAATCGTTCAGGCATCAGGATAGTGAGAGGTTTACCCAGTAATTCTTCTTCAGTGTAGCCAAAAATGGTCTGTGCGCGTTTATTCCATGAAATGATATTTCCATTATTATCGCTTGAAATAATTGCATCATTTGCTGCCTGGATCACGGAGCGGAATTTCGTCTCAGATAATTCCAGTGTCTTGTTCAGGTTGTTTAATGCTGTGAGGGACTCCTGGAACCCGCGAAATGTCATTTCAAAAGGCGCCATGCTTTCAGCAAAGAACTCGGCTGCTTTCTTTATAATCTCCGAGATCTCCTGCGGTATAAGCGTGCGCGGCGATACTATGACCAGTGCTCTCTGGTGAATTACTGCCATGTCCAGAATGCCAAGCCTATCGGCTATTGCTTTTCGTCCAAGCTCATATGCACGCTCAAGAGCTGTTTCTCCACCTCCTGCAAGATAATCCTGGAGCGCTGATTTGTATTGTTCTTCTAGTTCTTCTAACTCATTTAACGAATCATTCTTTATCTTCATATGTATCGTATCTATATCTACGTATCAACATATCGCACAACTAGCACCAGTGCATCATCCGTTCCCCTGTTGAACTGTGTCATAATATTATCAGCAATCTGCTGGGGTTTATCACTCAATTTAATTCCCTTCTCAAAGCCACTGCGAATGCCATCTGTAGCAAAAATCAACGTATTTCTTGGTAATATCGGGATTATAGATTCCTTTAGTGGTGGAAGTTGATAACCCAAACCTCCTCCACGAAGCAGCAAGCTCTTTCGCGTAGGAACTGCGTTTGCATCTTCTCTCAGAAGTATGCCTTCGATATTACCTACACCCAGCCAGGTCATTGTCTTATCCAGCGAGTTAAACGATGTGATGCTCATCACAACTCCGCGAGTTCCCTTCAATGCCTCATGGCAGCGTTTGACCAGCGGGATAATCGGTTCGTGGACATAGGTATCCAGCGTAGCG
>JAWOKW010000195.1:0-3670 GCA_033854095.1 Candidatus Methanoperedens sp.
GGCGATTGCATTCTGGCTGAGTGGTCGATAATTGTATCTATAGCATCGTCACTAAGACCTTTCAGATATTCTGATTTCCAGTAATTCTGAAGCCCGGGAGGTGCGCCGGCATCGAGCATACTTTGCAACGCAATGTAGGGCATTGGACTTATAAGGTCTACCGCGGGTGGACCAAATTCTTTCAGAGGTCGTATTACGCGTTCTCCCTCTTCAATGCTCCCGGCATAGCAAACCGCAAAGCCGACCACAGGTGCGCCATGAAGATTTTCGGGTATAGACGGATCCGACGGTGCTTTTTCGAAAAACACCAGAGAAGTGAGATCCTCTGGAACCGTGGTCAGGTATTCGCGATAGAACCGCAGGACTTCTTTCGCCTCCTCTGCCGGATATAGTGTCAGACCTCCAATGACCTTGCCCACAGGATGCAGCCGGTATTCGAAAGAAGTGGCAATGCCGAAATTCCCGCCGCCCCCTCGCACACCCCAGAAGAGGTCGGCGTTCTCATTCTTATTGGCGGTCAGGAATTTGCCTTCCGCAGTGACTATATCCGCTGACAGGAGGTTATCACAGGTGAGACCGTACTTCCGCATGAGCCAGCCGATGCCGCCGCCGAGCGTGAATCCTGCAATGCCAGTCGTTGAGATCAGGCCTCCTGTGGTCGCAAGACCGAATGCCTGCGTCTCGCAGTCGAATTCGCCCCATGTAAGACCTGTCTGTGCACGGGCTGTGCGGGCAGCTGGGTCGACACGCATCCCTTTCATCCTTGATAGGTCAATAACGATGCCCCCATCGCAGACGGCTTTCCCAGCGACGTTATGGCCGCCTCCTCGCACGGCTACCAAAAGCCTGTTGGCTCGAGCGAAGTTGATTGCACTGATTACATCAGCAACCCCGGCGCAGCGTGCAATGAGAGCAGGGTGCTTATCAATCATACCGTTCCAGATTTTGCGGGCGGTGTCGTAATCTTTATCACCCGGCCGGATAAGCTCTCCACGCAAGCTTACCTTGAATTCTTGAATAGTTGCCTCATCAAGGATCATGCCCGTAGTACTAATGACTTGTCGATCTATCATAATTTACCCCCCCGGAATATAGATTCATTGCGTATTGATGACATGCATTTAAAGTCCCCTAACCTAAAGAGAAAAATAATATTTTTCATGCACTCCCACTTGATTATACATGAGATTTAGTGATACTTATAATTATCCTTTGAGTGCGTCGAGACATTCAACGTAAAGTTTTATCGATTGTAAATTCATACTCTACGAACTTAAAGAGAAATTGCAGCTGCCTCAATAGCCTCCCAGCATTTCTGGAGCCTTACCAAGTTTTGCCTCGGTAGTAAATCTCTCCTTGCCCCGTATTACTGTCAATCTAACTCTCTCTCCCACACTTCTTTTATTAATTTCGTTGGTTAAATCTTTCATATTACTTATGCTTGTATCTTCTATTTTTTGGATTACATCCCTTTCTTCCAGTCCGGCTTTGTCGGCTGGACTGTTTGGAACCACCCTCATAACTATGGCACCTTTACTCAAAGGCAAGTTATAGTAGGTAACAACTTTGGGAGTTATATCCAGACCGGTTATTCCCAGCCAGGGTCTCTGGACTTCCCCATAGGTCATGAGGCTTTCTGCAATTCTTCGCGCTGTATTAATTGATATGGCAAACCCGATTCCCTGGGCAAAGGGAACAATGGCCGTGTTTATCCCGAACACCACACCTCCGCTATCCACCAGCGGACCGCCGCTATTTCCAGGATTTATAGCCGCATCTGTCTGGACAAGCTCTTCCATAAAACCCCTCTCGGATTGGATAGAACGGTTCAGGGCACTTACTACACCGGTAGTAACGGTTGGCCCGCCAACAAGACCGAGGGGATTTCCGATGGCGATAGCTATCTGACCCACCATCACCTTATCCGAATCGCCAAGAGTCGGACAGTATCTCCGAAAAATCTGTGAAAATGTTAAGAAAGTAATATAATCTAATTCGTTTTGCTCATATTCTAATTTTCGTCGACCGAAAAATTTAAGCTTAGGATATCCATAACATATCCTATGAAAAAAGTTGCAATTAAAACACAAACCCACCTTGAAATAGACGGAATCGAAGGATTCTTCATTCGCAAAGTCACAAAATTCGGCAACAGTGCAAAAGTAGATTGCCCAAAAGAATACCTCGGAAGAATGGTTTATCTGGTGATAGTCTGAGGACAAATCCCGATAGATACTTTCGAACTCTCAAAACACTGGATACTGTTGTAGATCATTCTCTGGAATTAACACCTAAAGGACATTATCTATCAGGATTCCACTATAACCTTGACCTTCTCCATGCAGCGGTTGCGAATACCTATCTTGAAACTGTAGGTTCGAGAGCTGACTCCATACATCTTGCAATAAAAAATGTACCAGCATCCAGGATATATTGGGAATACCTCAGAAATGTTGAAATCGTAGGAAAAAGATTCAAACTCAGCGAACAGGATGCTGTACTTGCATTTGACTTTACAGATGAGGATTTTTATGGCGATGTACAGGGAATGTGGATTCACGGATGGACTGGAGAGAATGCAATCACTGGAAAGTTCAAGTTCCTGACCTGTGCAATTGTTAGTTCAGATATTCCTCAGAAAATACCATTAATTTCGATTCCTGTGCATATTGGTCAAAACAAGGCTAAGGAGGTCTGCTGGTGCCTTTCAATATTGAAACCATTAGTCAGATCAATCAAATTGGTCTTATTTGATCGTGGGTTTTACGACAAAGAACTTATGCTGACGCTGTCGAAATCTGAATATCCGTATTTGATTTTTGTCCCAAAAAATAGCAAAGTCCAGAGAGAACTTGCACAAATGAGAGATTCCGAGAAAAAGACGATTATCTACGAATTTAAACTGAATAAGAATAAAACTGTTATTCGCGGTAAAACTACCCTGGCGTTGCTTCGACAAATATTTGATCCCAGAAGCAACAAGTCATTCGATTGGTCTTTCGCTACCAATCAAATTTCAATAAATCTGGATTATATTGTTGCCACATATAAGGGGAGATGGAGAATAGAAACAGGATTCCGCGTTCAGGATGAAGCTCACATTTCTTCCAAATCAAAAGATGCACGGATACGTTTCTTCTTTTTCATTTATGAACAAGTGCTTCAGATGTTATGGGTTATTCTTTATAAAGAGGAGGTGAGTTTTAAGGAGTTCTTGTTGGACATTTACGAGTTCTGCAAAGAAAGGAACGAGAAGTCAGAATAAAGACTGTAGATGGCCATTTCCATGTCTCCGCAACATGGGGATGCAGGCTGGCGGAACATCCGGGGGTCCACTGGTAGTGTGTCCACATCTAACATTCTTAGACCATTTGTGCATGGTAGGGATGTTACTCGCTTTGCTATATTGATTTCGGAGGTACTGTCGGAACCGGAAGGTTTATCTCATCTATCTTAATCACGGCTATGTCTGTAGTTCTGTCGACCCCCACAACCTTGCCTGGGAACTTCCTTCCGTCTGTTAGGGTTACCTCAATCTCTCTAGCTGCCTCAATTACATGGGCGTTGGTCAGAATAAATCCGGCAGGATCTATTATCAGCCCGGAGCCTACTCCTTTGACAGGTATAACACGGTAATAGTTATCTCTCATAAGCATTACGTTTGCAATAT
>JAWOKW010000196.1:0-15906 GCA_033854095.1 Candidatus Methanoperedens sp.
ACCAAGATGGAAGCATGGGCATTCTCTATTTGGCTACCAGCGATACCAGCCTTGATTTTAGCCAAATGACTACAATCTATCAAAAACGATGGAAAATAGAAGAATATCACAAGTCAATCAAATCCAATACTGGACTATCCAAATCGCCAACCAAAACAGTGCTGACCCAAAGCAATCATTTCTTTGCTTCAATTTATGCCTATTTCAAGCTGGAAAGATTAAGCCGGTTAACCAACCTAAATCATTTCGCCTTAAAAAGTAAACTCTACATAAAAGCTCTGGCTGTCAGCTTTAAGGAATTGCAAAAACTCAGGAATCAGATAGGGGTTTGTGCGTGAGGTGAGTAATTAAATTTAGAACCTTGCGCCGATATTGAAAGTGGTTACCTGAGATGATTCCACCTTATTACCGCTCTGTGTCCACTTCAGGTCTAGTTGCAATGTCACAAAAGGCTGAACTCCGTAGAGCTTCGTCCACTCGTATCCGGTGCTGAAACCAAGCCCTGCACCGAATTTTGATTTGCCTGTTGTCTCATAATCGGTGGAGAGACTCCCGCTCATGCCCAGTTTGAGTTGACCATAGCTCAATGCGCCGGATGGGCCATAGGGATAGTAGGGCAACCGGGGCGAGGTATATTCAAGACTGCCACCCAGTCCCGCACCAAAGCCGCCTTTAGTCTCGCCCTCCGAAGGGAGCGTGCCCCTAGCTCTGCCCGAAAGGCTCAACTCGCCACCGAGCGTTCCATACCGACCGGAGAATGATGGCAAGGTGTATTTGAGCGCAGTACAAGATGTCACGTTAAAATTCCCATCATCGAACGCATTAATTATAATTACTGACTATTAAAATTAGGCTGAGCAGGGATTGAACATCATGAAAATGAATTAATGTTATAATATAAAAAGCTGATTCTTGTCACAATATACGGTAATGCCTCATGAAGAATGAGTGGGACTATTCTGGGATAATTGCATATTTCGGTTGCAGGTTATGCATTATAAAATTAATATATATAGTGTGTTCGATGATGGGAATTTTAACGTGACATCTTGAGTAGCATCCAATTTGCCGCCGAAACTTCCTGTTTCATCTTCTTTTGTGCTCGTTGAACCCTCAGCACTCCCGGATAGTTTGAGCCCACTGCTCAGTTCACCGAAGCTGCCCAGGTCGCGCTTGAACAACTCTAACTGCGCCAAGGTGAGCGCGACCTCCATGCGTGTTCGGTTAAGAGATGAATCATGATAAATAGCACAGATTTACAGAACATATTAAAAAGTATTTGGATGATAAAACCAGCAACATGCGTTTACTTAGTAGTTTAATTAACACCGATTTTCGAACGCCCCTAAATCGTCATAATTCTATATAGTTTTTTCAGGATTCTTAGTCAAAATTTTTTCATAATCACTATCCACTGAGGGTATCCATTTCATAATAATAGGGTGTATTCATGTCCAATATATTTTTTTAAAAATGGATGTTAAAATTGAAAATCACGTACCTAATCATCTTTTTTAAGTTAATGCCTTCAATACAAACTCTTTTTGATCAAGAATGCTTTTTCCTTGCAGTTTCATTGTGCCAATTACACTCATCATTACATCTCTATTGGTAGCACCTTCCTCCGTTCGGTGACAACCTGAGATCTTCTCCTGTACCACACATGCTCGAAGAGCTCGCTCAGAACGGTTATTTGTAGGTTCTATTCCTGGCACGAGAATAAATGTAAAAAGTTGATCGCTGTACTTCAATGCTCGCTTTGCAAGTCTTTTTACATCTTGATCTCTCCAATTTATAGATGCAAAGCTATTCAGTCTATTTACGAATGTATCGTATGCTGCCTTCCGTTCTTCGTTCGTATTAAGTTTCTCCTCGGCCTCTTTTGCATCACTATATATTTCCTGAAGTCCTTTGTGGAACTCTTTTGCTTCAGGAGGTGGTTTCTTCCTCTCCACTATCTCTTTCGCATCACCGATCAGATGCGACCAACATTTCTGTTTTAAACCGGGAGCTCCGTCATAAGATGGATAGAAATCTTGCACAGTAACCCCATCGTAGTCTTCTCCAAGAATTTCGACTACCACTTTTTTACTTCTATTCTTGCTGGTATGGTAAAGTACAACTTCGTTTGAGATAAACACCCAGAGCCATCTGTTCTCTCCATTCACCCTTTGTCCAGTATCATCATACTGACAGTTCAGTTCTTTCATTTGGCTCTTTATACGCTCATATTCGCTGCCAAAAATCTCCGCTGCACATTTCAGATACGCCACTATTGTACCTCCCGATACCTTGGCGTCGTATATGTCATTTAAAAGAGTCGCTATTTTGTTCTCCGGCAAGTTCATGACATACCGCAGATATGTTATGTAAAGCAGGAAATGCAAACCAAAGTGGCAATTATCTATTACTTCAGGAACTTCCGGGTAAACGATCTTGCCACAATGTTTGCAGTATCCATGTTTTATAATGTACTTGGTAACAAAAAGAAAGAGGGGAACTATGTCTTCCATGTATCGCTCATGCGATTGTTCAAGGTCACTGATTTCCCCGTTGCAATCTGGACAGGCATCCAACTTCAAAACAACAGTTCGATCAATCCTCTCTGGCTTCTTGCGTGATACGCCTTTATGTCCGAACGGAGGGCCACGTTTTTTAGGTTCCGATTTAGGAACTTCACCAGAAACGTCTTCTGAACTCTCCATCTCTTCTTTCTTTGATGGCTTAAAACCGTAGAGCTTGAGCCTAAGTTTCTGGTTTTCTTCTCTTATGATCTGAATTTCTTCTTCTAGTTCTCTTATCTGCTCCGAAATTTGAGTCCTTTCACTTTTCAAAATTTCTATCTCTTTCTTTAGTTCTCTATTTTCTTCTTTGAGAACTCTGTTCTCTTCTTTCAGGGATAGAATTTCAGCTTGGTTGTATTTTGAAAAAAATTTGATCATCGAACTGTTGTAGGCAATTTTATGATTTTACAGTATTAACGCTATGCATTGAGGCAAAATTTTACTTACAAGAACTGGATTAATTAAAAAACGTGATTAAGTACAAAATCACTAAATAACACCAGAAATATCGATAAAAAAAGCCTGATTTATAGGCATAATTCTCATTTTCCTCATTACAAATCAAAAAATAAACAAAAAATTTTAAATATTATAAACGACATTATTACATACTATGGATAAAACTGATCTTTACCTGTATTTTGCCAATCCATCCACTCCTGACCAAAAGAAATATGAAGTTCTTAGAGCCTTGTTTTTTGAGAAACTTCCAAAGGAAGAAGTAACAGGAAAATTCGGATATACCAATTATACACTTCAAGCAATAATAAGAGACTTCAGACAGGGAAAACTAAATTTTTTTCCACCAAAAAAACCAGGTCCGAAAGATAGAAACATCTCTGAAGAGACAAAAACAAAAATAATCTCACTCAGAAAACAAAATCTATCGGCAGAAGACATTTCCAATCAATTATTATCAGAGAACATAAAAATCAGTTTGAGAACAGTTGAAAGGATACTCGATGACGAAGGATTTTCGAAACTATCTCGAAGGACAAACAAGGAACGGGGACTGACGAAAAGGAAATCAATAATTCCCGAAAGGTCGCATCAATTGGGATCAAATGAACTCGAAAATCAAAAATTCCATTGTAAGAATGGCGGTATTTTTCTATTTCTCCCATACTTGCTGAAGGTTAATTTACCCAATATCATACATAACTCAAATTTTCCTGAAACATCAGAAATCAGCAAGCTCAACTATGTTCTTTCGATTTTATCGCTTAAACTTCTTGGACAGGAAAGACTATCACAGATAAGTGATTTTTCACTTGACAAGGGATTAGGGCTTTTTGCAGGATTGAATGTCCTTCCAAAATCGACGGCAATATCAACGTATTCTTATTCGATCGATAAGGAAGCAATCTCATTATTTCAAAAGACTTTCGTTAAGAATTTGAATAAAATAGATGAATCTTATTATTCAGGTGAAACGATCAATCTTGATTTTCATACTATTCCACATTTTGGTGATAATCCCCCACTTGATAATCACTGGAGTGGTTCTCGAAATAAGGCTCTGAAAAGTGCTTACACTTTTATCGCTCAGGACGCAGAATCAAGAATGCCCAGTTATATAAATGCCGATATAAAAAAAGGAGAGGAATCAGAAGAGATTTTACATTTTGTAGACTATTGGATCTCAGTCAAAGGGATTATCAAAGAGACACTGGTATTTGATTCACGCTTGACGAATTATGGTGTTTTGGAAAAGTTTTGTGTCTCAAATATTAAATTCCTTACCCTAAGAAGGCGAGGTTCAAACCTTATAGAGAATGCTTTTTCAATACCGGCTGATAGCTGGAAGGAAATAAAATTAGATATACCCAAACGAAAATATAATAAATTCAAAGTATTTGAGCATGTTATTAATCTTGTAAAAGACGGTCATCCGGTCAGGGAAATCATAATAAAAGACCATGGTAGGGAGGAACCGACGTTTCTTGTCACAAATAATTTGGTCGTGTAGAAAGATTGGCTAAAATTCATATTGTTCCATGAAAAAGCCAGCTTCAGATACTGATTTTAAAGGATACAAGGCGAATTCTAGCCGAAGTTCGAACACGACCAATTTCTTTGAAATCAACAAATATTCAGAAATCAATTATAATTTCAGTAGAATAAATAATTTAAAAATATAGAAAAAAATCAGGTCTCTCCATTGCGATATTATAAGAAACTGATTAAATTGTATTTAGAGGTGTCCGATTCGCAGAATTTACCCGCTATGAAGGTTTGTTCAGTTAAGAAAAAATGCCCAAGCACCTATTTTGATTTCTAATCCTGTTTTTAAGAAATCTTATGAGATTCCCTGGCTAAATAATATGAAATTAAAATATGTTTGGAGTTAAATATATTTAATTATGGCGGTTAAACGGCTTGTGAAAATCGGTGATTAAGAATGTGTAGAAAGTCACTTTTATCCAAAAACAGCGGCAATAAGCCAATAAAACTCCTTAACCGAACACCCATGGCGCGACCTCAAGTTGCGTCCTGAACGCCGGATCATCAGGCGCAAGTGATATCCGTTTATCTGCCAGATTGAGTCTGAGATCAGCATCTTCCAGCAGGGGAAGCCGCCCGATCTTTCCGCCCGGCAAGACGGGCACTTTCAGCTTTAAGCTGGCTTCGGTCGTGGTTTTGACTTCACCCGTCTTCTCTTCCGTGGTGCTACCGAAGGTGGCGCTCCCCTTCGCTGCGCGCTGGAGCATACTGTGACCGGGGACTCTTGCCTGTTGCACCGTATGGGTTAATTCATGAGCCAGCAGCCTTCTCCCTGCATTTGTCTCTGGCGCATACAATCTCGCACCAAATACTACATCCTGTCCGACCGTGTAAGCCTGTGCATCCACCGCCCGCGCCGATTCCGCCGCCTTTGTATCCGTATGCACCCGCACCCTGCTAAAATCATGCCCGAGGCGCAGCTCCATAAAGGTGCGTGTGGCAGCATCAAGCGGCTGGCCTAGTGAGTGCAATACCTCGTGAACAACGGGTGGCACCTCCGAGGGCTCAGCCTCGCTGGTGGAGCGGCACTGTAAAAATCCACCTAGCACAGGCATGAAAGATGGCATCGATGCGACTTTGACCTGTGTTATCTTTTGCAAAACTGATTCAATCCTCCATTTCAATCTATATTCTCTGAAGAACAAATGGTGCAGGAAATACACTGCGATCCCTCGCACTATTTATGACATCCAGGGCCGGTGCTGCATGGCGCTCTGAGATTTGTGTACTTTGGCGCTGATTTCCCATAAGACCTCTCACAGTCTCACCGCCTCTAACGGGTGGTGTCGTACCTGAAGTACCCATTATCCGCGCATACTCACTGGCAGTTAGAGCATATTCATCAGGGTTTCCCAGAATATGCCCGAATTCATGAGCTACAGTTATAGGTTCCAGACCATCGAGATATAAATACATCTCTCTATCAATCCATATATCAGCAGCCGGATCACGCACTGGATGTACATACGATCTCCCGGACCAATTCATAACATAAATGGTTACATCTGGAGAACCGAGTCCAGCAGCCATAAAGGGTGTAAATACTAAGGCAAATGTGCGGTTACCATTACGAAGTATGAACTTATTATTCCAAACCTCATCAACAGCCCTGGCCCAATCCTCA
Organism: Candidatus Methanoperedens sp.; assembly: GCA_033854095.1. Lineage (GTDB taxonomy): Archaea > Halobacteriota > Methanosarcinia > Methanosarcinales > Methanoperedenaceae > Methanoperedens. Next base: position 6,193 of record JAWOKW010000196.1, read on the forward strand.
ATTGTACTGGAATCTAATTCACGACTACCTTTCATCTTGCTCGTATCAATATTACATCGAATCGGAATTCTTATCTCTGATTCAGTAAAATATACAGGAAGTCTGGCCTGTACGCTCTCCGTAGCAGTGTAATAAGTACCCTCCGATCCCGGTTCTTGCCATTCGGATTGATCAGCATGTATTGCGGCCATCAATTTGATTACATCGCTGGAGGGAAGATTTGAATTGGTCAGCATGAAAAATATGCCTGTCTCCTGGCGTAATGCATCAAGCCGTCCTAGTGTAGAAGCAATAGATCTAAGGAATGAGACTGCATTCGGAACATCTATAGATACTTGCTGGAATTTAGTAAGAAGAGCAGTCACATCCGCTGGGAAAGGAGTGCTTCCATATTTGAGCAAGAGGCTGGTTTCACATAACTGCGCCCCATTTAACTCTTCACCCATCTCATCAAGAATCACAGAGTCGTATCTCAACCTGTTTCGATCCGCTGCTGACAGCCCAGGATCAGTAAGCAGCGTTCTTATCCGTTCCATATCGTGATCGTCGACGGCATCCTCCAGATCGTCCCGGATTCCAATCGAAGTACTGGCTGTCGCAGAGACCGCGTTCATGGCCTGACTCCGCTCGCCTCCGGATAGCTCGTCTTCCAGCATTGGAACAAAAAAGGGATCATCCTTCAGTTCAGCTCTGGGAGGAGACAGCAATGACCGGCCACCGCCACCAGTCATACCGGTTGCAGTCTTAACAGCGTTTAACGTACCAATTAACTTATCTTCATCGGTGCCCGGACCTTTCACTGATTCCCAGATAGGGAATATAAACGATCCTGAGGGTACATTTGGGTCGGTCAGTATTGGGAAATTGCCTGCCCCTCTGTAGCGTGCAATCATTCTCAGGTACCATATCTGTTCAAGGTCGAAGCTGTCAGCAAGCCTTGACCATAAAGAGGTATCTTGTAGAATCGATGCACTATCCTCTTCCTCAACTGCAGCCGTGAGATTTTCCTGAATTTGTTCAAAGCTCTCCCCGGTCGTAACATCCAGAATATAGCGCTTGCCTACTTCTAAGTGAGTGCTTCTTCGGGCTGATGTCACGCCGACTCCTTGCCGTTCGACGCCACCGTACAACAACTGGAGTGCAAGCTGGAGCTCACTTCCAGACATCTCATCCTCGATGACTTCAACCAGTCCTGGCATACTCTGCATTTCCGAGCGTTCGGTAGGAGTAACTCCCCTCAAAATAGAGTAGATTCTGGCCTCATGAGTGCCTATAATGTCTGTCGCCTCGATAAATGCCTTGAAATAGGCTGGAAAGAGTGTCTCTGTTTGGTACTTAAGTAAAAGATAGGTTTTCAGAAGATCCATGGCAGAAACGTTCCGCCGAATGTTCCGTTCCAGAACCTTATCTTGGCGAACCACGTTGCGTTCAGGCTCGGGTTCAACTTGGATCTTTGGCCATACATTATCTATACCAACAAAGATATCATCTAATTCATCTTCAAAAGCTGCCTTCAATGAAGCCGCATTCAGAAGTGGAAAAGTATGATTTGTAATGCAGTGCTGTACCGGTGGCAGGACTGAAGAACCTAGACTCTGGACTGCAAGAGATGATGCCTCGGATTCAGCAGAAGATGGCGAACTATGGGTTCCGTTTGGCCGCTGCTGGAGGACATGGGTGACTTCGTGTGCGATAAGTTTGCGGCCAGCCGGATCATCGGGTCGATACCTGCCTTTTCCAAAAAAGATATCGTTTCCTATTGTCATAGCGTTTGCATTATACTGTCGTGCCATTCTAGCTGCACCCAGAGAATCGTGAATTCGCACCATGGAAAGGGGTGTCTGGAATTTATTTTCAAGTGAAGAGAGCAGTGCCCCCGGAAGGGTTTGGCCGCTATTTCCGCGATCATCCGTATAAACCCGTACTCTGCTAAAGTTATGGCCAATCAACTGGCTGGGCGAGCGCGGGGCCACTATAGCAGGTTCAGCCTGATTCTTAGATCGGCGCTGCAATAGCCCGATCTTCGCAGGCATTATGGATGGACCCGGTGCAGCTTTAACCTGTGTTTGCAGTCTTGTACTCATCTATTCAATCTCCCATACACCGCCTGCGCGACCTGTGCGCCGATAACTTCTGGTTTTGAACCCGCTGCTACCTGAAATGCCCCGCCGTCAAGATTTACGATCTCACCGCCCTCTGCCAGCGACTGTGGCACGCCCTGCTCTGCGAACTGTGCTGCCAGTTCCCGCTCCACTGCCTCTGCAATGCGGTAGCGGTCACCCGACGCAAAGCCGTGCAGCACGAGTTCTTCTATGTGCAGTTCTATATTCCTTGGATTCATACCCAGCCTCCGATCTCAGCGTCTGTCAGCGGCCGCTCAAGTTTGGCATACTCAGAGCGGGCTGAGCGCAAGATGTGCGTCATACGCACAGGCTCCCCGGCATCAGCGGCCAAGAAGGCAGCATTTAGCGCGATATTCCTGATGTTGCCGCCAGCCACGTTGAGACGGGCAAGCTTACTTACATTCAGGCCGTCGGTCGGTGTGCTTGATGGAAACATGCGCTGCCAGATCTGGGCACGCTGGGCTGCGTCCGGGAACGGGAACTGCACAATAAAGCGGATGCGGCGAAGAAACGCTGGATCAAGCGCTTCTTTCATGTTCGTAGTAAGAATTGCAAGGCCGCGGTAGGCTTCCATGCGCTGCAGCAGGTAGCTCACTTCGATATTGGCATAGCGGTCGTGGCTGTCCCTGATCTCACCGCGCTTGCCGAACAGCGCATCTGCCTCATCAAACAGCAGTATAGCCCCGCCCCCTTCTGCTGCATCGAATACCTGCCGCAGGTTCTTCTCGGTCTCACCTATATACTTGCTCACCACCTGGCTCAGGTCTATGCGGTATAGATCCAGCCGCAGCTCATTTGCCAGAATCTCTGCGACCATGGTTTTACCAGTGCCGCTTGCCCCTGAGAATAACGCGTTGATACCCAGACCGCGAGTACCTTTTGTGGCAAAACCCCAATCAGTATATACCTTTTCCCTCTGCCGGATATGCATAGCGATCTCACGCAGGGTCTGGCGCTGCGGCTCTGGCAGCACAAGGTCATCCCATGTCGCTGCATATTCAATGTGCTGCGCCAGATCATTTAGATGCGGTCGTGCATGTACGCGGCAGGCATCCCATAACACCTTACCGAAATCATCCCTATGCTTAGATGACATGCATCCTGACGCCTGGGCAGAAGCACTGCGAATAGTCTGTGCGCTCAGGTTAAACTGCGATACCAGCGCCTCCACATTACCGTTCAGACCTGAGATCTCATGCCCCAGTACGTTCTCCCAGATAGAGCGCTGTTCGCCCGGAGTCGGTTTTCTGACCTCAATATCAATAGTCGGACGCTGCCTCATGCGCCGCGGCCTGTAACTGGTAATGATAAGCCAGCTTCGTATGCACTCGATAAACCGGTTTATTGCCCTCTCGCGTACTGCATCTGCCGCGTCTATATCATCGCAGTCAAGCAGGAGAGCACTTGCGCCCAGGGCAGCTTCGCGCTCCCATAACCGGATCAATGCATCAAGCTCACCCGGAGCTGCCGGAATAAAATTAGCTGATATCATATTCAGGTTCAGCCCCAGCATAGCACAGGCCGCAGCAGCAATGGCGCGTTTACCCTCAACCTCATCTCCATATAATTGTACTACTGGCAGAATGGGTGCGTTCACCGCATTTGACCATATCGCTGAAAGCTTCTCAGCAAGCGTCAGGTGTGATGGTACCAGATCTTCTGATACATACAGAGGATGTACGATGCCCACCAGACGCTCATCAAGATGCTGCACACCTGTGAGATAATGCAGCACACGCTCATCAATTCTAAGCGGACTGAGAGTAAGAGTGCTGCCTGATCCTGCCTCGATCATCCGCCAGCGGCGCAGCGGAGCAGCGGGTGTGAGCGCACTCCAGTGCGGATCGGGTAATGCTGCAAGCGCGAGACTAAAAGTAGGATAGGTGCGTACAGGATCACCCTGAGCTGCAGCGCATAGCTGCGCGAAGGTGGAATCAAGCTCCATGCCCGCGCACAGAAGGAGAACCGCACGCTCAAACGGTGACAGGCCAAAGAGCCGACAGAGTGTCACAAGCGCCGGCGGCACCATATCTGCGGATACATCCTTCAGAGCATCCTTCAGATCATGCTGCACCGGGGTAGCGGAGCCGTGACTGCTATCAGTCCGGCCGTGATACGCCTCTAGCACTTTCTTTACTTCATCCAGTGCGGTGAGCAAATATCGCTGGTTGTCCTGATACCAGTTACCGGCTGCATAGCTCATGTGATCTTCACCATGGGTGCATTATATCTGCCTGTGCTATCGGCTGTCAGTGAGCTCTCGGCGCCGTCCACACGCAGGCGCAGCAGAAAATCACCACTGCTAAAACCGGCCGGGATCGGAAAAACAAGCTTTGTGGTGGCGGGCGGATCGGTTTCAGGCCGCTGCGGAATCCTGATCTCCTCTTCACCCACAACCAGGGTAACACGCTGGCTACGTGCAACAGGCGGTGATACATCAAGAATGAAATTAGCACCGCGTGTTACTGTAATGGGCGGCGGGGTCGTGATACGGGGTAGAAGAATGAACGGCATGATATTGGATTCACTGATCCGGTACAGCTTTGGCGGAGTATCCTGTTTCTGTTCATGCACAACCTGAACACCATTAACACCTGCAAGGAGCGATGCCGGTAACGTGACCTCGATTTTACTATCTGTTGGAGCTGTCGCCTGAACTAAAGTTTCACCAAAACGTATACCTGTCACTTCTGCCAGGAGATTCTTACCCTGCAGTGTCAATACCCCGCCGGCTTCGAGGCGATCTGGTACTGCACTTTCAATGATAGGCCGGCGGAACGGCACGACGTATAAGCTTGGCTTTTGCACAGGCAGTGCTGCACGTGGTGTTTCTTCTCCTTCGATGAGCACTACAGAGGCCTGGTAGGCGGCTGATAGAGCATAAGGTGTCTGGAAGAACACAGACCACAGTTTAGATAGCTCTTCAAGATTAAGAGTGATGGGTGAGAACTTGATCAGTTCTATGGATTCTGCAAGGTTTGAATCTGCCAGGTAAGGATGAACAGGATGGGTGGGATCACGTGCTGCCTCGATAACCTTATCTATCTGCTTGCGGCTGAGCACAGGCCTGGCATGTAAAGCAAGTACTGCGCTGCCTAACAGACGCTGCGGCCATAGCTTTGTTTCATCACCATAGAATGTCAGTAAGTAGTAAAGATTCAGGGCCACCTGCGGACGCTGCACAAGCTGTCCATCAGGATTGCGTGCAGGTAGATCGGCATTACGCCAGGCTGCATTGGCAGCCACCTGATAAAGATATATATTAACTCCAGGTGTAGATCTTTTTTTCTCCCTTTCGCCGGGCCAATCAGTTGTTACATCCACGCCAGGGACGATACCAACTGCATTCAGCAGCATCTGTTGCAGGGTTGCTGTTACAGTAGCTATGGCCAGGGTGTTGCTCATCGCAGTCCCTCGTTGCGCTGCTTCAGGTAGTTATCCAGGGAAAGAACCGGGCCGGGAGTGCGCTGGCGCTGTATAGGCATCTGAGGGGGCGCGACTGCCCGGATTTCAATGCGCCCGATAGTTACTTTGATCGTGGGCGCTGAGGAGGATTTCTGTACAGCCATATGAGAATGAACCTGGTCTGGTGGCCTTGCAGCAGGAGGTACCTCTAGATGTTCCTCTAGGCTTTCCATCGCAGTGCGGTCTGAGTATATTTCAGGTTCAGGTATTGTTCCGTGTCCAAGTATTGTTCTGTGTTCAGGTATTGTTCTATGTTCATACATAGCGCTTTGTGCAGCAGGAGAATATTCATGTTGCAATCTGGCGTTCCGGTCATTGGCGTTCTGGTCATGTTCAGGAATATCCACCGAACGTTCATCGCTGCCTGAAATTTTTTCTTCCGGGCGCTTGCGGTCGAGTATATGTTCAGGGCTCACAAACTCAGGTACAGGCTTAAAATCATCCCGCTCCAGAGAACCTGATTTGACCTGCTGCAGCGGCACAGGCAGTGTACCGGGTATAGCACCGGATATGCTGCGGATAGACCGCTTATGCATTCCCGGTTTTGATGACGAAGAAATAGATCGGGTTTCCGAAACAGCAGCGGTCGGAGGTCTGTGATAAAATGATTCCTCTTGAACAATGACTGGCAGATAATCGCTCACTGGCGGATAATCACCTGAAACCGGAGCAAACATGGGAGCGATTACAGGTTGTGCCACCTGCGCCAGACCCAGTGTCCGCTCGGCCAGTCTTGTGAGGAAATCAGACACAGTTTACCATCTCCAGATAAAATTGCCGCCGGGCTGTGCTCATGGATAGAATATCAGACTCACGCCATCCGTATGCCATGGCCAGTGTATGAACTTCACGCAGCAAGCGCTTTGCGTTTGTGGAGATCTCTGCCCAGAAAAACGATACAATATCAAAGATTATCTGCCACGTATGGTGGCATTCCGGGCATTTAAGGTTAAGCAGCACTTCGGCCTGGGGGTCATATTCCGCCATATATGCTGCAAGTCTGGCGGTAATATCCTCTGATAATTCGTCAGGGGATATCACTGCGCTGTTCCGGCTTGCCTGCAGTACACAGCGTTGAATGAGCAGGCTGCATGTAGTAGCTACATCACTACAGTTGATTACTGCTGCAAGATCCTGGCTGTTGGGCAGACGGAAACGCAGATCAAGACCATTCACAGAGATCTTATGCACCTGCTCAGTACAACAAGAAGCACCTGTAACCCGCATATCAGCTGCGCTCATAGTGAACTCAATGCGATTATTGCACTCAGGACACATAGCAAAACCATTGAACCTGGTACCAAAGGTCAGCTCACGCAAGGTAAGCAGATGCGCATCCCGCTGCCCTATGCTGAATGCAGCCAGATCATCTGGATTCGCCTCAGGGCAGGCGGCAGCGAGCATGGTTAGCGCCCTGCCCACAGGATGCTGAACCTGTCCCTGTTCCCATATCAGAAGGATGTCATGCGCTGATAAAGGATGCATGGTTTAGCCCGGTTCTGTGAATTTTGGCTCCTCTAATTCAGGTACTGAGTAGTCACGCTCCCAGCCTTCATTTTCCAGTTTTATATGCTGAATGGCCACTGCGTTGGCATTGGCATCAAGATCGGGAAGGGACTGGAATTCTGAAACCCAGCAGCGATATACCTTATAAGCAATAGCAAGCTGGCCTGCCTCGTTATAGACCTCGATGATAATATCCTTGCGGAAATCCTTGAGTGAGACCTCAGCGCCCAGACCTGAACCAAAGTTCCATACCTTGTTTGCCCATTTCTCAAACTCAGTATCAAGTGTAACCCCGCGCTCTAAGGTGATGGCTTCGTACTCTGTCCTGCCCGGCGATTTGCGACTGCTGCTCGGATCACCGCCTTCACGGTGCTTCACCACCTCTGTGGTACGCTTCAGACTGCTGACCTTGCTTATACCCGCTACATAGCGGCCATCCCATTTGACCCTGAACTTAAAGTTCTTGTATGGGTCAAAACGCTCTGCATTTACGCTAAACTGTGCCATAATTTCTCCTCCTATGTCTGTATCTGGCCGGCCATCTGCTGTATCTTAACGAACACGAACTCGGCCGGTTTAAGTGGGGCAAAACCCACAAGTATATTGACTATACCCATGTTGATGTCATTCTGGGTAGTGGTCTCTCTGTCGCATTTAACAAAGTAGGCCTCACGCGGCGTCTTTCCCTGGAAAGCACCCTGGCGAAAGAGGTTATGCATAAAAGCCCCTACGTTCAGGCGGATCTGAGCCCAGAGCGGTTCGTCATTTGGCTCAAAGACTACCCACTGGGTGCCGCGATACAGGCTCTCCTCGATATACAGGGCCAGCCTGCGTACAGGGATATACTTCCAGTCAGAAGCGAGCTGGTCTGCACCTCTTGCTGTGCGCGCGCCCCATACCACGCGGCCGATCACAGGAAAAGCGCGCAGGCAATTGACACCGAGTGGATTGAGCTGCCCGTTCTCTCCATCGGTCAGTTTTACTGTAAGCTCGGTAACACCGCTCAGGGTTGCCTCTATGCCCGCAGGTGCCTTCCAGACGCCGCGCTGAGCATCGGTGCGGGCGAAGACACCGGCTACAGCGCCGCACGGGACAAATTCCTCCAGCCGGTTTTCCTTTAGAGGATCTGGCATTTTTATGCGCGGGAAAAAGATGGCAGCGTTTTCATCACGCAGGTTGAGTTTATCTACGCCTGTGTTTGGATCTTTCACCTTGGAGACATCAATCCAGCCAGATGAAGGATCCACGATGAACATGGCGCGCCGATCTTTACAGTATTTCAGGCCAGCACTCAGCGTGCCGGGTCCAACGTCTGTATCATGCGTGAGCGGCGGGATGCAGAGCAGATTGAATAGATCGGTCTTCTTTAAAGCCCATATGCCCTCTTTCTTATCCTCAAGATTTGGATCAGATACCTGGGCATCCTGCAGATCCGAACCATCACTTCCATCATTATTTGAGGTAACTGCACTTGCGGTAACCTCAGGACGCGATGAAGGGACTGCTCCTTTTACGTGAACAAGATCAGATTGCTGCTCAAGTACCATGGTGACAAATCTGGAGTCTTTAGTATCTCTGGAAATATTCCGAAATGTCTCGGTATTGCGTACCTCTTTGGTTTTTTTATCAAATTCCTGAATAGCCAGATTGAAAAGATTGGTATCAGGAGATGTACTGCTTTTGTCTTTTGTCTCATGGTCAATCATCACCTGCAGGTTATTGCCCCAGGCCCCTTCGCTGGCTGCCTCAAGAACTAACGTACCGCTACCAGCAGGCAGGCTCAACGTTGCCTTGGTTGCACCATTATGCACACGCACTATAATGGCATCTGTGCCGCCATTTAGAAAATAATGCTGTACTGCATAGCTCAGGGTGCTGTCAGCCCATAGTCCCCCAAACCTGCGCTCAAAATCCGCAAAGCTCTGGATTCGCACCGGATCGTTGACAGGTCCGCGCAGCGCACGTCCGATGAAGGCAGTGATTGAGGTAGCTACACCAATTATGGTGCGCACTCCGCTTGGTATCTCTTCTATATATACGCCAGGATAAGTTGGTGATATCGGCATGATTAATCCCTCTTTTATTTGATAGCCTTTCTCCCGACAAGTATATCGATTGAAGCAGATGAGGCAAGCCCATTGGAGATGAACAGCTTCTCTGGCGGTACTTTAAGCAGTCCTACTGCACCGTCGCCAATTAGTACCTGTAATGCATCCAGCCTGATGGCATCATTGGCTTTGTCATTAACTTTATAGGTCAGAGCATCACCGTACTGATCTGATTTTATCAGCAGAAATTGTATCTGGCCAGCCCCCCCTGGCTGTATCTGCACTTCTTTTTCAGATGCACCAGTCTCAATACTCACTTCGATCTTGTCATAGGCATCAATGTCTATTGTATCGGAAGCCACTATCACAGGCCCTCCAAAAACCCTGACATTTAGAGCCCAGTTGATTTTTTCAGTCATGGTTTCTTTTCCTCCTTTTAAACAAATGGCACTGTCTCATAATCCAGTTATGAATAAAATGTAATATCATCACAATAAATGCTTCTTTATTATTTAATGTAATGATATTACTGAGCATAGCAATGGTATTAATAAACCTCAACTTTAATAACT
>JAWOKW010000197.1:0-2824 GCA_033854095.1 Candidatus Methanoperedens sp.
CTTGTTGGCTTATGCACGGTTCCGTGCAGTGGCGGCATCTACCTCGCAGTCCTTGGACTTCTAACGCTACATTCTACACTTGTCCATGGTATACTGTACCTACTGCTGTACAACCTGATGCTCATCGTGCCGCTCGTGGCTGTGCTACTTGTTTCCTCAAACAGGATTGTTGTTGATAAAATGATAGCATGGCAGTCCCGGAATAAAACACGGATGAGGTTGATTATGGGCTCTTTCATGGTTGTCATGGGGTTCTTGATACTGTTGATGATATGATAAGGAGGAATATATGAGGTCAAAATTTATTCTTGGTGTTGTTGTTGTTGTGATCGCGTCGGTCTTAACAATCACTTATGCGTTGTATAGTGGCTCGCCTATGTTAGGCAAAGCAATCAGTGATAAACAAACAAACTGGGATACAAATAAACCAGCGAAACCCGACCTTCCAGAATTCGCCCAGAAAACGACTCGTGTAGCGGAAGCATACATCTTTGCAGTGCAGAACCAGGAAAAGCTCAAGTATCTCGCCTGTTACTGCGGCTGCGCCGGTATGCAGCACTCCGACGTACTCATTTCGCATAAGAGTCTTAAAGAGTGTTACATCAAGCCGAATGGAGAATATGAGCCGCACGCCTCGGAATGCAAATTGTGCAATGACATAACACTCGAAGCAAGGGACATGCTGATGAAAGGATATTCTCTGAAAGATGTAAGAAAAACTATCGATGACGAGTATTCAGGCAGGGGCGTCGGAACAAATACATCACTGCCGCCTTAATTTTTCCCATTCTACTCAGCGCAGCAACTCATCTTGCTGACATCCTTCCTAAAGGACTGGGCTACCAGCTTTACTGCCTCTGTCATTGTAGGGAAAACGTGAACAGTATCTATAATATCATCAATAGTCATGCCATATTTTACAGCAAGCACTCCTTCATGAATCATATCCGCCGCCAGCGATGCCACGATATGCACGCCGAGTATGCGCTCAGTTTTTGCATCGATCACCATTTTTATGAGTCCCCGTGTGTCTTTTGCCAGTACTGCCCTTGGCACAAGATCCATCGGGATAGTGCTGCATCTGCAAGTTATGCCTGTTTCTTCTGCCTTCTTTTCTGTCAGACCGACACTCGCCACTTGCGGTATGGTGAATACAGCATGGGGCACTGCCGAAAAGTCCATCTTTTTCCCTTTACCTGCTAAGGCGTTTTCAGCGGCAATTGAGCCTTCTTTGCCCGCCACAGTTTCAAGCATGGGTTCGCCGAGAACATCACCTGCTGCCCAGATATTGTGCGCTGAGGTTTTCATTTCTTCATTTACGATTATTGCGCCATTCCCATCAACTTGAACACCTGCTCTTACCAGACCCAGATCCTTTGTATTTGGTTTCCTGCCTGTTGCCATCAATAGCTTTTCAGCCTCAAATTCTCTCTTTTCTTCCCCAAAAAGAGTAGTGGCTATGATATTACCGTTTTCTTTCCTGACACTTTTTATGCCTGCTCCGGTCTGGATATTTATACCTTCATCCTCAAGATAGGCTTTGAGATAATCCGAGATAACACTTTCCTCTTCAGGTATTATCCTGGGACTCCTCTGGAGTACAGTTACTTTTGTTCCAAAATGAGCAAACATCTGAGCAAATTCCAGACCGAGCGCCCTTCCGCCCAGAACGATCATTGATTCAGGGAGTTCGGATAGCTCCATAGCCTCCACATTGGTCAGGTAATCTACAGTGCCTATGCCTTCTATCGGAAGGATATGTGGGGAGGAACCAGTGGCTATAACGAACTTATCAGCATGTAGAATCTTGTTGTTCACTTTTACTTCGTTTTTGGAAAGAAAAGCAGCCTGCCCTCTAACCAGAGTTATCCCCAATGCATCGATCACATTGATGTACCTGCCCTTCCTCAAGCCCTCTACGATCTCTCTTTTCTCGTTTATTGTGCCAGCGAAATCAAGGGAAGAAGCAACATCCAAGCCAGCGTGACCATGATTCTTATAATAGTTGATTTCTCCGACCCTGAGCAGATGCTTGCTCGGCACACAACCAACATTAACGCAAGTTCCACCGATTGTTCCTTTCTCAATCATCGCCACTTTTGCTCCCAAATCTACTGCTTTTATCGCAGCCCCAAAAGCAGCAGAGCCGCTGCCAAGGATTATTAAGTCATATTTTTCCATGCAATCTCACTTTACCTCAACGTCAATCTTTATGGAAGCCTTCTCGGTGTGCACGTTATCGCATTTTTTTTGCATACCCTATGGCAGCTTCCATCTCCTACGCAATTATCGGCGTTTACAGCGACGGAGATTTTTCTGCCTTTCAATTCCTGGATCTCGTAAACTCCTTTTGAGCAGACCTTCACGCACATCCCGCAGCCATTGCATTTCTCTTTATCCACATATTCAATAAAGGCTGGAGTCCATTTCTCGCCGGATTTTGTTTCTCCCTGATAATATGCCACATCATCAAGTTCACAACAGCAGCCCTTCATTTCTCCCCACTCACAACTTCGACATTGCTTGATTTGCAGGCAGGACAGATGACGCTTTTTCCAAGTCCCTTAAATTTGTTTTCGCAATCCAAGCAAACATATTCTTTTAAGTCCATCTCTATTTTTTCTACATCGAATTCAGGCACATCCGCTGCCATGCACATATTTTTCACCTCATTTGATAAACCGTCTAAAATAATTGAATATCTTTGGGTTTATCAAAATTTCATGTGTATATCTGTAAGCGTCCATCTCTCATACCACGGCAGCGATTTTAATATTTCATCTATATTTTTTCCAAGCTTTTCTGCATAATTGCCTGCTCTATG
>JAWOKW010000198.1:0-3134 GCA_033854095.1 Candidatus Methanoperedens sp.
ATAAGGGCGAACCTATAATTAAAACAAAGTCTGCCCCTGTGCAGACGACCGTGCTTCCAGATGCTGTGCTTCAATTTGTCGGGTTCGCAAAAGGACTTGGGAACCTCACAGAGGCTGCATCGACCTCAACCGAAATAGGCAAAGGCGAAAACGCCACTGTCACTTTCTCTGTTAAAAATGAAGGTGAGACGACCATAGATGAAAATACCCTGAGCGTGCTTGTTGATGTTAAGAACAAGAGAATCGGTGGAAACAAAACGATTGTCATAGGTGAAGCGATGGCAAAGTCAGGTACGTCCCATACAAAGGGAGTAGAGGTCCCGGTCCTGGAAAACGCACCCAATGGCGAGACAGATGTGGTCATTACGCTGCTCATGGGCAACAACGTCATAGATTCAAAGACACTGCAGCTTAAGGTAACGCTAACCTGAAGATGAATCCAAAACTTTTATTTTTAATGCTTATTCTCAGTAGCCTCATCGTTAGCGGATGTCTCAGAGAATACAACAATGTAGTGATTACGTCTGTGGACGTGCTGTCCTCACAGCAGGACGACGGGACGAAACTGACCATAACACCGTATATCCAGAATGACCAGGGTACAGATACAGGCGTACTTACTCTCAAGGTAAAGGTAAAAGAGCCTTCGACTAACCTCATCATCAAAGAAAAGGACGCAGATATCGGCTACATTAAAAGCAATTCTGGCACATCAAGCAGCGTGTCCCTTGTGATACCCGGCGGTGGGGACTACAGCGTCGAAGTCCAGCTCTTTGAAGGAGGAAAACTCATCGCACAATACTCTACTCCTGTAACCGTAAAAGCAACACCGGCTGCGGGGCAGCCTGCTGATTTAAAGCTGACTGACATGAACCTTACAATTACAAAATTCGTAAACGACGCATCAAGCGCGGTGGTTGAGGTTTCTCCTGGAATATATAATGAAGGAGGAGACTCAAAGCCCCTCACCATAGAAGTTACTGCACGGGTTGATCCCTATACAGCCTACACTCAAAGCAATGAACTGGGTGTACTCAAAAGCATGGACAGGATGAGGAGCAAAGTCAGTTTTACACTGCCAAGGAACCGTGAATATAGCTTTACAGTGGACGTGATTGAAAGCGGAAGAACAGCAGCAAGCGCCAGAGTCGATGAAAAAGTAAAACTCAATGAAATAAAGTTCAATACACCTGTGAATTTTGTACTTGTAGAGGAAGGAAAACCACCTGTAGAAGCGACACCTGTGCAAAAGACAGCTGGATTTGAAGCTGCAATGGCGTTAATTGGCATACTGCTTATGTACAGTGCCTTTAGCAGGCTCAGAGTGAAAAAATGAGCGAGGAGCAAAAGAGACCTGAAGAGGTAGCCCCCCATCCAGAAGAAAATTTATTTAAAAAGGTCATAACCATAACAGTTGGCATCATGCTGGTCGCACTGATATTCATGGCATTGGTGACATTTTTTTTCAGTATGCTGAGTTCTATATCAGCTTTTTTCCAGCCCCAGTACGTGCCGCTCATTACAGCCATCTTCAGTCTTGTGGTTATAGGCATTGGAGTATATCTGGTGAAAATGTTTTTGTCTAAATAGCTCATTCATACGAATAATGAACCTGACACAGCTTCTATCAAACCATAAAGAGAAATTCAGGCAGAAGTTCATTGACGCACTTGCAAAATCGAACACGCTCACCCCAGAACAGGCTGAGGCTGAATATAGAGATTCTATCGAACAGTACATTGATGAAAAATACAAGCCTGTAAGGCACCTCATTGAAAGAATAAATGAAATCGAAAAACCTGTTCTGCTCAATATACGCAGGGACAGGATGCGAGAGGATAAGTGCAAGCTCTGTGAGGCAAACCAGCCCAATATTGATGAAATCGCTAAAAAATATGGAGGAAATATTGAAATTATCGAGGTCGCAGAAGATAAACCTGAAGGGCTGGCACTTTATAATATAATTTTTCATGAAGAAGGAAAAGAAAAAAAACTTCCTCTCACAGCGTTGTTAAAGAAGGGCGAACTCCTGAAGTTCTGGGCAGGCAAAACAGTGGATGCTGTTGTGTATGAAAAATATATCAAAAGATTTTGATAGCGAAAGCTTTTATTGCAGCATCACATTAATGAAGGAAATTATTAATTACATACTTTATGATAAAAGAGGATTAATATGAGATGGCAAGGCAAATCAACACGCAGATACACAGGCGGCAGAATTATACAGGCAAGAGGAAAAAGAAGGTTTGAACTCGGTGGCGAAGAGACAAACACGCTTCTTGGCGAAACAAACAGGAAAATGGCAAAAATCATGGGCGGACGAGAGAAGGTCCGCCTCTTAAGAGACAGCACGGCTGTTGTCATGGATCCTAATACAAAGATTTCTAAGAGCGTCAGGATCGAGACCGTGTCAGGTAATCCTGCAAATACGCACTACGTCAGGCGAAACATCATTACAAAGGGTGCGATTATCAAAACAGAGCTCGGCTCTGCACGTGTCACCAACAGACCAGGACAGGAAGGTTGCATTAACGCTGTACTCATTCCCGGTGCTATTAAATGAAACGAGATCTTATAGACATTCTGTGCTGCCCAATGTGCAAAGGCGACCTTATACTTGAAGTCACTGAAGAGAATGAAAAAGAAATTGTGAAAGGGTCGTTTTACTGCGGAAAATGCAAGGAATATTAACCAATCGATGATGGTATCCCCAATATGCTCCCGCCTGAGCTGAGAGAATAGTTTGGCGCTCTGCCCGAAAAACGCTTTCCTATAACATATATCTCAGCGCTCTGTTTTCGTGAAGCTTCTGGAGAAAATGCCTGCACCTTAACAAAATGCTGCCGCACTTTATCCAGGAAATCAGGGAACATATCTCCCTGGAATACTTTTACAGCGAATCCTCCCCCGGGCATGAGGAGCTTTCTTGCACACTCAAGCGCTGAGTTAGCAAGGTCAATCGAGCGGGCATGGTCATAGCTCCAGTTCCCTGAAAGATTGGGCGCAGCATCGCAAATGACCACATCAGCCCCTTCTTTTTTTATTTTTTCCCTGATTTTTTCAACAGTTGTATCGAGGCGGATATCCCCTTTTATAGTAACCACGCCTTCGATTTCCTCTATGGGCAATATATC
>JAWOKW010000199.1:0-4498 GCA_033854095.1 Candidatus Methanoperedens sp.
TGAATTTTGATAACCCGTTATGGTTCACGGCTCTTCTTTTGATACCTGTGATATGGTATTTTTACAGGAAAGCAATCAAAAAGAAAAAAGCCGCTGCGATCAAATTCAGCAGCATCTCGCTCATAAAAGAAGCAGGCGCAGGGAAATCAAAGGCAAAGAGTGTTCTTTTTTTTATGCATATATTTTTAATAGCCATCTTAGTCACTGCTCTTGCAGATCCGCATATACCCCTGAAACAGACAAAGGAAGGAGTTAATGTGGTGCTTGTTCTTGATGTTTCAGGAAGCATGGCTGCCACTGATTATAAACCCACACGTCTTGAGGCTGCCAAGGAAGGCGCCAGGATATTGATAAATGAACTGAGCAGTAAGGAT
Organism: Candidatus Methanoperedens sp.; assembly: GCA_033854095.1. Taxonomy (GTDB): domain Archaea; phylum Halobacteriota; class Methanosarcinia; order Methanosarcinales; family Methanoperedenaceae; genus Methanoperedens. The sequence continues at coordinate 375 of JAWOKW010000199.1, forward strand.
AATGTCGGGATTGTTCTGTTTTCAAGCGGCGCCACTACATCTGCATACCTTTCGCCGTATAAAGATAAAGTACTTGAGAAGCTTTCAGGTATAAAACAGCCTGATGGTGAAACCGCAATTGGCGATGGTCTTGCTCTGGGTGTGGATATGGCAACATCGATTCCTAACAAGAAGAGAGTTATCATTCTTATGAGCGACGGCGTGAACAACGCTGGCGTGATCAACCCTGATGAAGCGATCCAGTTCGCAAAGACAAACGGCATACAGGTATATACTATCGGCATAGGCTCAAATGAAAACGTTGTCCTTGGATACGACTTTTTTGGACGCCCACAGTATGCAGAACTTGATGAGACAATGCTGCAAAAGATAGCAAACGATACAGGCGGACAATATTTTAAATCCGTGGATAGCTCCACACTTTCGCACATATACAGCGAACTGCCAAAAAATATAGAACGAGAGCCAGAGGATACAAGTATAAAAGACTGGGTGATCATAGCTGCAATAGGTGTACTGTTAACAGAACTATATTTCAGATTTGGAAGGTTCAGGATATTACCATAAGAGGTGAGACTATGGAAACTAAACTAAAGGCACTATGCATCTGCATGTGTCTCTTGCTTATATTTTCAGGTGCGGCATCTGCAAAACAACTATCTGTTAAAAAGATAGTCCAGAACACTGATATAAAAACAGGCGACAGCGTAAATATATCCCTTGAGTTTGCGAACCCGTTTAATAAGCCTGTACCTGTGACCATACAGGATAATAATGTTCTGGGAAACAACGGACTTGAGATACAGTGCTATCAATATACTCTGCCAGATAATCCAGATACGACAGTATCGTATGATTTTCCGATACAGGCATTCTCAGCAGGTGATTTTACGCTGGATTCTGCAAGTGTGACATATGAAAATCCAGATACAGGATCTCAGGAGACCATAAAATCCGAACCAGTAAAAATTTCCATTAAACAGGGTGCATCCTCAGGGCAGCAGCAGGGAGTTACCAGTATTTATAACTGCAACGGTGTAAGCATGCGAAGTACTTCGTATTCTTCAAGCGGTTCGACTTCTATCTCTATAAGCAGCGGGCAGATTCCACAGAACAACCAGATAGGTGGGCAGAACCAGCAGCCCGGACAGAACCAGCAATCGCCAGGAAATATCCAGCAAACGGCTTCTGATATGCAAAATCTCAGAGATCAAATGAACCGCCAGCAGCAGAACTACCAGAATATGCAGAACGAGTTAAGGAGCAGGATCGAAAATAATAGCGATTTCAAAAGAATGGAAGAGGAACTTGAGAAACAGGGATATGCATTGACCAATCAGAGCATAAAACCCGAATCAAACGATACAGGAGATTTTGAGTACCAGTTCAATAAGGATAACGGGAGCGCAAATATAAGTGGAAGGATGAATGCCGGGAAGATGGAATCTATAAATAAACAGAGCACCGAAGATATAAAGAAAATACAGAAATATATCGAAAGCAATGGGACCTTTCAGCGGATGCAGAAAGAGCTTATAGATAAAGGCTATAATCTATCCAGTAAAAATATTGATATAAAGTCCAATATAAGCAGTTTCGAGTACAGTTATAACAATTCGCAGGATAGAGCAGCTTCAATTACAGGTAATGTGACAGATGCAGGTGAGATAAAGGATATATTTTTAAATGAACCTGAGCAACCTTTACCTTACTGGCTGCTTATTTTTCTTGCAGTGCCTTTGATCGGTATGTATGTTTATAAGAAATACTGGAACAATTCTAAGATTCCAGCGGCTGAATCAGTACCAGAGGTGCATATCGATCCAAAGGAAGAAGCTCTGGCAAGGCTTGAAAAGGCTGTGGGACTTTTCAATAATGGCTTGCAGAGAGAAGCGTATGTTGAAGCTTCAAGCGCAGTAAGGACATATTTGAGAGGCATGCTTGGAGTTAACGAACTCACAAGCGATGAAATACTAAAAAGTATCAGGGGTTCAAAAGATGAGAAGTATATAGAGGATGTCAGGCATTGTTTCATGTACTGCGACCTTGTGAAATTCGCAAAATATGAGCCGAACAGTGAGGACTTCAATAAGGTAGTTGAACATGCGAAAAGGATTATAACTATATAATCGACAACTATATATATAACGGCTGCTACATATATTTTGAGATTTTGGGAAATCCTTATAGGAGGTAATTGAGATGGAAATTCTTAAAATGAAAGTACTGGCGATTAACTCAAGCCCCATGATGGATGATGGCAATACCGCCCTTATCTTGAATCCTTTTCTTGAGGGAATGAGAGAGGCAGGCGCAGAAGTCGAGCTTTATTATACAAATAAATTGGAGATTAAACCATGCCAAGGGGAGTTCAACTGCTGGCTCAAGACGCCGGGAGAGTGTTTCCAAGAAGACGATATGCAGATGCTCGACCCCAAGATGCGTAGTGCCGACATTATAGTATTCGCCACTCCTGTCTATTGCGATGGTGTCACAGGTCCATTGAAGAACATTATGGATAGAACAGTCCAGCAGATACAGCCATTCTATGAGTTGCGCGATAATCACTGCCGACATCCTCTGCGCGAGAATACCAGAGCAAGCAAGGTAGTACTGGTCTCCAACTGTGGTTTTTGGGAGATGGATAACTTCGACCCGTTGATTATGCATATGAAGGCATATTGCAAGAACGGGGCAAATGATTTCGCAGGAGCGTTGCTACGTCCTCATGGACCTGCATTAAAGCCGATGATTGAGATGGGTGTTCAATTGAATGACATATTTGAAGCAGCAAAAGAAGCCGGTCGCCAACTTATAAAAGATGGTAAGATGTCAATCGATACACTTAACATCGTCAGCCGTGAACTTCTTCCACGGGATAAATATATAGAAATCGTTAATCAGTATTTTCAACAGGAATTGAACAGGCTGAAAAAATAGCTTGGTATACTTAAAACATAAGGGCAAATTTATATGCAGATGAAAGTAAATGACATAGAATTATATTATGAGGTATCTGGTCAGGGCGAACCGATCATTTTTTCTCATGGATGGATGTGCGATTGCTCAGTATGGAACTCTCAAATTGAGTTTCAGAACAGGTTAAGAAGGAGGCATTGGAGAGAGCAATGAAAACCCCAAAGTTCGTAGCTTATGAATGTTCCACAGAAATCATGACAAATTACGATATCAGAGATAAAGTTTCCAAAATAAAAGTGCCCACACTGATTATCGTTGGCGAAAAGGATAATAAATCTAAAGAATTTAATAAAATTCTGGAAGAGTTTATCAAATGAGTTAATGCGTAGATGGTATTGTAAACCCATCGCCAATTTTTAATACAAGCAGTTACATAACAGGGTTAACATGAAAAAATGGTACCACGATTACGGGCTTCAGACGCGCATGATACTGACCATGTTCTTGCTCGCTGTACTGTATCTTTTCTTCCTTGCTGTCATATTAAGTTATGCAGACGGCTGGATACCCCCGCTGATAATTGTTATGATGATTTTCATATTCGCCCAGTTCTTCTATTCAGACAAACTTGTGCTCTGGAGCATGGGTGGGCGCATCGTCAGCGAACAGGAAGAACCGCGCCTTCATGAAACAATATCAAGGCTGTGCGCCATAGCAGACCTGCCAAAGCCTAAAATCGCTATCGTCGAAAGCAATGTGCCGAACGCTTTTGCAACAGGCAGGAGCAAGGATAGTGCTGTCGTGGCTGTCACGACCTCGCTCAAGCAGAAATTGAGCCAACCTGAGCTTGAAGCCGTGCTCGCACATGAGTTGAGCCATGTCAAGAATCGCGACATGCTTGTGATTACGATTGCAAGCTTTCTCTCAACTATCGCCTCGATACTTGTGCAGAACCTGCTGTTCTTTGGAATGGGAGACCGCGACCGCAGAAGTGGAGGCGCTACCATCATCATATGGATCGTTTCCCTCATCGTATGGATTATAAGCTTTCTTCTTATCCGCGCTCTTTCAAGATACCGTGAGTTTTCTGCTGACCGCGGTTCTGCTGTTATTACAGGTCATCCTTCGCATCTTGCCTCTGCGCTCATGGCTATCAGCGGGGTCATGGAGCGTGTGCCTTCAAAAGATTTAAGAGAAGTGGAAGG
>JAWOKW010000200.1:0-3490 GCA_033854095.1 Candidatus Methanoperedens sp.
AAATGCAGCGCATACAAGAAACTGTGGAGAATGAGCTGAGAGACCAGAAAAAACAGAGAGAATGGTGGACGAATCGAACATAATACGTACCCCGCAGAGACACGTCTGATTAAGATGCAAACCACAGGCATCCAATTACGCCATGCTTCACAGCTTTGACTAATTTCTTTAGTAACTTCTTAACGCGTTCTCAAGCAAAACAAAACTAAAAGTCGGGTACTTTACAAATATTTTTCACTTTATATAGATAGGTTTATATAGTATGATTACTAATACAAAAACGAGAGGGGTTTTCGTATATATTCACTAACTAAGAGGGGTTCAAAGGGGAGTATATTGTCTTGTTTAATGAAGACACCAACCTGTATTGCATCTTAATCAGACGTGTCTCTGTCTCTTCTTAGACCTTTAAATCATTATAATGATAAATACCATTGCATCTTAATCAGACGTGTTTCCGGAACTGAAAGTTGTGTTAATATTAATTTTTGCCTCCTGAGAGAGGTGATAACCAAACAGATCCAGTTAATATTCAAAGCCTATGCGAAGAATCCGCCCCCTCTCATTTTCTATGATAGCACCCTTCTAATCGATTCCCTTACTATAGGGTCCGCTATCTTGTAATATTCATCTTCTTTCTCTACTAAACTGAGCTTTTGCAGTTGTTTAAGGGCATCGTTGAAGGAGCTTTCCGAAACCGTCCCTTCTAATGCCAGAACGAAGTTGTATGTTTCCTTCCATTTCATTTTTCCTGCGGATAGAGCCTTAAATATGTGCTTGTAATGCTTTCCTCTTCCAGTTAACCTATTAACTTCATCTTCAACGAGTTTTGCAGCTCTACCCACGAGCAGATCGAGGTCAGTTCTTCCATTAACCGCCTCATATCCATAGAGGACAAGCCAGCCCGGTATCCCCCCGAGCTTCTCAGCTGCATCTTCAATGTTTACAGGCTCCTTACCATGAGCTCTGAATCCTTTTGTCAGGAAGTCTATGGACTGTTCTTTAGAGAACTTTTTCACTTCGACGAAGTGTATATGCCTGCCATAAAGTGCACTCTTTTCATCCTCCAGCCCGAGGAAATCGTAGAGCAATCCAATCTCTGATCCAGCTAGCACGAAAGCCAGGTTCTTATTATAATCGTAGGAATGCGCAATAACTTGCTGCAATATTTTATATCCTCTGGCTTCCTGCGCCTCATCCAGAGCTATCACAAACCTTTTTCCTTCTTTTTTAGCCCATTCCTGTATCATGTCTATGACAGATTGTAAATCTGGATATTCACCTCTCTTTCTTGACAGTTGTATTCCTACCTCTCCTATTGTAATTCCGGTGACCTTGGATAGCGTATTCCACAAGCTGTTTAACTTTGTTGAGTTGATTGCCCTCTCAAACCTCTGCAAGATCGCAAGCGGTGATGGATTCGGCCCCGTCCCTCTTAAATCCACTATGATATGAGATGCCCCTTTCAAGCCTACGTTAATTAGAGATGATTTCCCTGTTCTTCTCATGCCTATTACGGCTGTAACAGGTGTTTGTATGCCTTCCCTGAGTTCTGCCAGTTCTTTTTCCCGATCATACAGGTCTTCCCTGCTGCTTTTCACTGATAAATCAAAATAGTTAGTAATACATATCCCTCAACTTACCGTAAGGTTAGTAACTATGGGTACCCTTAGTTATTAAATTTAACGCAATGTTACCGGGCCCCAATCAGTTTTATCGAGAGTTAAACCGATTTTCAAGGTTAGCCACAGGTTAGCTGTGCCAGCATCAATATAAGCGCCTTACCGCACACCCATTACTTTTCGAAGTTTTGAGAAATTATTCTGGTGGATGATGTATCCCGCGTTATTCAGGTCTACAGCGATGTCATAGGCAATTATTTTAATTTTCTTATCAAGCCTTTCCTCTATGGCTTTCCTGTCTACCCATTTTTCATTTGTTTCATCATGTAATTTCTGGAGTTCGACCAGGAATCTCTGGTGATCATGTGAGAATTTAAATGTAGCATCCGGCGGGTGCGCTGAGCTTCTGAAATCAGTGATTTCATGGCTTTCATTAAGATAGTGTTTCCAGTCATCCCAGTTGGCAAAGAACGTATCGGTGGCATTACTGATCTCTTTGGAGGATACATCATCGGTTAGATATAACCTGCAGAAGGACATAGCAAGTTTATTGATCGTATTGATATCTATTTCGAATACATTCTCAAGCATGCGTTCCTCTATTACTTTTTTGATATTATCATCGATAGTCCTCAGAGCTGAATTGCTGTCTTCAAAGTCAGGATTATACATCAAGGATGTCAGCTGGTACTGCAGGAGCAGATAGGGTTCTGCCAGATTGTTGGATTTTACATACTCTGCATCTTTTATTAACACGGGAATCTGTATGGGGACAGCTCCGGCGGTTGCCTGTGCATCATTGACCGATAGACACGGTCTGCAATAATTAACCTCGCATGAACTGGAGCGCTGCATTGTCTTTACAGCGTCTAATTCAAGAGGGGTTTTAAGCAAGTTAAAGAAATATTTGTCATTCATTTTCTGAAAATTTGAGGCGATTATGTTGTTATAGGTATTATTTAGCTGGGGAACAATTTCTTTTGACAGTTTGCCATAACGTGAAAGTTTCGAGGCCACAGTACCCACGCCTCCTTTCCCGTAAAATGCCGAGGGGCAGGAGACAAGTTGAAGACCCAGCATTATATCCAAGTCATCATCCTCTACACTTCTCCAGTTTGCTGTGCAGTGGTACAGGAAGTCTTTATATCCGATATCTGGTTTTTGAACCGTGACCTTATATTCCTTGAAACCGTCAACAATACAGTAATTATTATACTCGCCATACAGGCTTTTGTTGTTGAAAACAGGCTCGCGTATTATCTTAAGCGGTTTTATTTCCACGCACATTTTTTCTGGTGGCAGTAATTTCGGCTCTGGAACGATATACAGGTAATCTCTATATTGTTCAAAAAAAGGGGTCAGTCGCAGTTTGAAGGATTTATCACTGGTATGAACCACCCATCCGATATGCTCTTGCTTTTTTGCAAAAATCAGATCATATTCGAACGGTGCAAACCAAGCTCCAAACTCGCGTTTGTTAAGGTCCAGCTTGCTCATGCACTTTTTTAAGCCTGTTAAAGATTTAAATTTATGCGTTCCTATCTTTATTAGCATCTTTCCATTTCTTTCATAATCCCAACCATCCTCTGATGCTGTTGATGAAAAAATGCCTTCTACCAATCATATATCCCTCTCCCCCTTCCCCGCACCCCAACCCTCTTACCCTTACTGCACCGTTTTTGCTTAGATCCCACCCCTGTCATAACCTCCAGCGGGTCTTTGAATTAAAGCTATTACTACCATCTATACTGCAGTCGCAATCAAAATACAGATGCAGCCGCTATGAATCTTACCTTCGGCAGGAAAGGAGTGAAATCAACGAGAATAAGGTGATGAGTAAAAATCAACATGAAGAGTTTTCTTGAAGC
>JAWOKW010000201.1:0-2857 GCA_033854095.1 Candidatus Methanoperedens sp.
TTATCGCGGTGGCAGCAAATGGTACTGGAAAAACAGGAAAGGTGAGACAACAGACTTCGCTTCATCTCTCAGAGATTTGAGCACCATACCCTGTATCAAGAACGCGCTTATAATGCAGGAAACTCCTCTGAGTACTGAGCGGTTAATCGAACTGGCCGATCTGGGCGTTTTTGCCTTTAACGAATTATTTGACAAATGCTTTAAAAAACAATCATCCGGTCTGTATTTACCTATAAGGAGCGATAGAGAGATATTCAAACTTACAAAGATTTGCATGCAAACCGCATATGACTTATACATGCAGAGGTTAGACAAAGCAAGTGCGAAAGAGGGGCTAAAAGCTTGGCTGACAGAAATGTAAGACTAAGAATTCAGGATGAACTTTTCAATGAAGGTGTTCTAAGAAAAGATGCCAGTGTCGAGAAAAATAAGTATAAATTGCATCGTTATATTCCGCCCAATAGCTCCGACAGACAGAATGCAAAGTTACATAAAGAAATCAGGGATTTCGCTAAAAGTATAAACTGGTGGAACAGCTATGCAGAAAAAATTCCGCCTGTAGTTTATTTTTCCGAGTGGATTGCATCAAGAAGGGGCGGATTGCTCAGAAGAAATATCGAATATATTAATAGGAATATCAGCCAGCTCGGTGTAACTCCCAGAGCCGTATATAATAAAATGATATCCGTTTTCCTGGTTTTCCTAATATCAGGATATCTCCTCTCATTATTTTTCGATAACACTCTATATAAAATGATTATTCTCGCAATATTCTTCCTGGGAGGGCAGAAAATATCCGAGTACACCACAATAGGTAAGATAAAAGAATGGGCTGAACCCGATTACACTGAAAAGCTCGTATACAATATTGCGCTCGTGAACGAAGCGATAATGTCTCAAAGCCCGATACAACTGCTGGAAAGAGTGGCTGACAGCAAAGCTTTTGGACCTATTGCAAAAGAATTCTCAGATATCATAAAAATGGTGCACATGCAGAAAGTTAATCCTTTCGATGCGATAATCCAGTGGAGCGAGAACCAGAACTTTGAATCTTTGAGAGATATCGGTAAGATCATGCGCCTGAAGGAGTTGGGCGCACCTATTGATGTTGAGAGTTTCATAGAACGTGCTAAGAGAGATAGCCTGCGCGCTATAGACAGGGAAACAAAAAAAGCCAGCGTAAACCAGAGCGTCATGAATATCATAAGCATATCTCTGCCGTTAATGCTGGCATTCGGCCTGCCGTTCTATTTTGTACTGTACTTAAAACCCTGGGTCAAAGTTATCCCTATGGGTAGTGTTCTGATACCTTTTGCTATAACTGTGCTTGAATGCGTTCTTTATCATTTTATTGTGGGCAGGATGTTCGGAGATAAAGTATTCAAAAGTCACGGGAAATTAATAGGCGAAGTGAAATTCTCAACCAACTGGAGAGAAAGCATTACTCAGGACCTCCTCAATAAAAATCGCATAGGCATAGGTTTACTAGGATTTCTGGGAGTGCTGCCGATGTCATTCTTTGCTGGAATAGATTGGCTTGGAATGGCAGTTTTTATGGGGATTGCGCTTTATATAGCGACGCCGTACTTTTATTCTAAACTGGAAGAAGGCATTGCTGACATAGCGAGTTATGAAGAGCTTGCTGAAGAAATAAAGACTATTGTTAAGCATTTCTATGATAACAGTCACCTGAATGCCTTTATAGCTTTCAAATCCCTTCCTAACAAGATGGCAGGATTAAAAGATGTGATGAGCTATTATGAAAAAGAAGTTGAGCTTGGAATGAGCGTTGAAGAAGCGCTGATGAATCTGGCAGATTGGATTGATTCCAGAACTGCCAGAAATGCCATTTTGCTTACAGACAGACTCCGGAGAACAGCCGAGGCGCTCATCGAGCATGATAGGGAGCTCAGGCTTAAGCGTATACTTGAGGAGATCACAGCAGTACGCGAGGCACAGCAGGACAGGGAGACATCATTTACAGAAGCTAAGACCGAGCGATCGTATATATCAATGTACTTTATGCCTTTGCTGCTTGGTTTCTCTGTGTTCTTTGCGGTTGTCCTTGTAAGTGTTATGCAGCTATTTAATGTAGGCATGGCCTCTTTACTGCCGGGAAAAAGCTCACTGGGATTTAATTTCATTGTAAAGGATAGCATCGAGAGTATAAAATGGATAGTTTTCAGCCAGGGGGTTTTAAATTTAACCATAGCTTGGAGGATGAGTGATAAGAAAAACCTCTTGAGGACAATAGCCATATCGACTGTGGTTTACTCGATAACAGCTACGTTCGCATTTTATTTCGCGGCGCGGTTGCTTCCTTCGGCGTTTTCGTAATGGGTCTTAACAGACCACTACCAGAACTTCCACCACGGTTTTTTCTTACCGTCATCGACTTCGCCTTCAATTCTTTTTTGATTTAATAACTGCTGCATTGTCGTCATATATTGGGTCATTATCTGCTGATTATTTGTCAGCATATCGATTTTGTCGGTCAGGATTGTAATACGGTCCTTAAGATTCTGAAGCTCGTTTGCCTGCTTGGAATCAGCGATTTCAGCATGTGCGGTTTCTACATTTGCGGTCGTATTTTGATTAACTTCTTTTGATGCCGCACTTATTTGCCCTTCTTTGAATTCAGCGGTCGCACCTTCAATAGCAGGTTTGATTTCACCAGTTTCTTTCTTGATTTCAGTTGAATTCACTTTGTAATCGCTTCGCCTGACCTCAAGAATAATATTCCGTATAAATTCAGCTCTATCGTTTGATTTCGCATCGATTTCATCTACGATTTCAGGCGGCAATCTAACTGTGACTGCTATTGATTTCTTTAGTTTCGATTCTGAATTCATAGGGT
>JAWOKW010000202.1:0-3987 GCA_033854095.1 Candidatus Methanoperedens sp.
CTACCTCAGAGAGATGAATGGAAATTTTTCACTGGTCTGCGCCGAGTATGGAGTTGAAGAGATATTACCGCCTGATCTCACGGCTGGCGCCCCGGTCGAAATATGGAACAGGACATTTGGAGGACGAGGGCCTGAGGAAGCTCATTCTGTTGTACAGACAACCGATGGTGGTTTTATAATCGCAGACATAATTCAGCCGTATGGAGATGACCATCGTTATGTCCTGCTAGTTAAGGTCGATACAAACGGCAATGAGCAGTGGAACAAAACATTTGGGAAGGAAGACTATAACCTGGCATGGTCTGTCCAGCAAACAACAGACGGCGGCTATATTCTCGCAGGCGAGGCTTCTGAAAAAGGAAGTAGTAATAGTAATGCATGGCTCATAAAAACCGATATCAATGGAAATGAACAATGGAACAGGACATACGGTGGCGGTTGGGCCAACTCTGTTCAACAGACATCTGATGGCGGTTTTATCTTTGCAGGCAGAACATCCAGATACGGTGGAGATAAGGTCTTACTTATCAAGACCGATGTACGCGGAAATGTTCAGTGGGACAGGACATTCGATGTTAAAGGTACTGCTGAAGCCGGGTCTGTCCAGCAAACAACAGATGGCGGCTATATACTCGCTGGCAATGCATGGTCGCAAGAATCAACATGGTATGGTGGATTTAGAGAGAATTTTGATGCATGGCTCATTAAGACAGATATGAATGGCAGCCAGCGGTGGAAAAAGACATTTGGAGAAACAAAGGATTATTCAGAAAGTATAAGCTCGGTTAACGGGCCTTTTACTGCCCAGCAGACGTCTGATGGAGGTTATATACTTGCAGGCTCAATGTTTTGGAATGAAGAGAAAAATAATCCAATATGGTTCATCAAGGTCGATGCAGATGGCAACCAACAGTGGAAAAAGAAAATCGGGCCAGGGTGGGTTATATCCTTTCACCAGACCAGAAATGATGATTATATACTTGCAGGCGGAACATCAGACAATTCAGAAGCTAACAGTAAAGCTTGGATCATCAAGACTGATACAAACGGCAACGAGAGATGGAACAGCACCTTCGGAGGAACAATAAACGGCATGGTTAATTCCGTTCAACAGACGTCTGATGGAGGTTATATCCTTGCAGGCACGGTCTACCCAGTTCCAGGTTCGTATAATGTCAGCGATGCCTGGCTGATAAAGTTGAGAAAAGAACCATCAGAGGCGGCTATAATTCCGACACCAGGCAAGACAGAAAAGGTCTCTGGATTTGAGATAGTTCTAGTAATAATAATGCTTTCAGCAGCTATTGTATTAAGACAAATCAATGAGCTTAAGGAGGCAGTAAATTGATAGGAACACAAGAACTACTCTTGATTCTGCTATTATTTGTGTTGCCATTTATTCCATGGCTCTGGATGCTGATAGATTGCCTGAAAAGACCTGATGATAAATTCGCAATTGGTGGAAATAATGCCAAGCTTATTTGGGTTCTGGTAATAGTTTTCACAGGGCTTATTGGAGCATTGCTTTATTATTTCCTTATTAAAAGGAGCAAAACTTCTATAGAAATTATGACTGTTGTGGTGTTGCTCTTATTTTTAGTCACTGATGCAAAAGCAATTACAGGAGACAGCAATGCCGATTATACAAGAACCCATGAGCCTATAAGTTCGACAGGGTCCAGATATGTCTGGGAAGAGGGTATGGAACCAATTCTTAACCTGACGCCGCTGAATTCTGATATTTTTTATTACGATATTGACAGTAGCGCTGGAAGTGAGATCATGGATATCGATCTTGGTGACCCTGCTCAAAGAACTGTCGGGTTGAACAGGCTCACATATAAAACGTCGGCGTTCAATATATCCTTCAGATACAGACAGTTTGGGAATTACAGTGCTATTGGATTTTTGGGAGAAAAATATCTTGCAGCATATACAAATGATTCAAAGATTGCGGAAAAGCCTGTAAATCTCCTCAGCCGAAGAATCCTTGCAAAGATCCTTATCGATGAAAATGGAGCTCATTCACTGATCCCTGCGAGCATCCAGGAAAAACAATATGGAAGGAATCTTTCCCTGAACTCTGGTTATGATCTGCATGTAAGGGATGTGAATACCACATCTGAAACTGCTGTCATTTCCATCCTCAGGAACGGAATAGAAGTATATCACAAAGTAGTGGAACCGGGTTACATTGTTGTTTATGAAAAAGAAGTAGATAAAGTAGATTCTATATATGATTATCAAAAATATACTCTGAACGAATTACCTGGATCCCTGCCTGTCATAGCAATTCATGTGGATTCAATAAAAGCCGAAGAAGGAAATGCTGCGGTAATTATCGATGGGATATTCCAGTTAGCTGATGTGTATACAGATATTGATTCTGAAGACGGTTTACTTGGAATTGCCGAAGTTTCTGAGAACGGAATACTCATGAAGAACAGGATGAACGCCAATCTCTCTATTTCTGGTAACATGGATTTTGTGAATGTACAGGGAGCGTATATATCACCAATATATCTTATGAATCAAATAAAATTAAAATTGGCGAATTCAAAAACACTGCGATTCTTTGTATATGATGAAAATATGCGCAGTGAACGCAGGGGTTCAGTTTACAGCAAAACAAACCCTGTGATGGCATGGGACGGATTGAATTTTCCGGGATTCTGGTATAACATCGATTCAAATTCATTCTCTGAAAAACTGGAAATAATAAATATTTCAGGAAGAAAAATCCCAAGAGGGAATCTCAGATATATTACAGGAGTAAAATCTCCACTTGAAGTAGCGGGAGTCAAGGGAAGTGGAAAATATGGATTGAACGCTTCATTTATGGTTTTTGGGATAGGAACAGAAAAATATACTGCAGTAAATGGAAAAAGCACAGAACTCTCTAAGATACTTATTGAACATACCAGCAGCCAATATGATAAAAAGCTCTTTTCGCAGGATGAAGTATGGGAACTTGGTGAAGGCTATAACCTGACCATAAAATCACTTGATGTAAGAAGCAGCGATCCATGGAGAGCACTTCTTTCTTTTTCGCACAATGGCGCTGTCCTCAAAGAGAGCTGGGTTCGATCAGGCGACTTTTTTTCATATAGTGAAAATACATCATCCAGCCAGATAAAAGCACCAAAATTTTTTACATACGTGGACGCAATTTTTGTCGGATCCTGGTCTGATGTTGTACAGCTTCGGTATACGTTCCTTACATCGGATAATATTACAAGAATCCAGAAAGGAGATCGAATTGGCGTTTTCAGGGTCATTGATGTTGAGCCCGATTTTATGACAATGGAAAATGACATTGATATCTATCTGAGACCCGGAAGCCATCTGAACCTGATAGGCAACCTCAGTTTTAGAGTCGCAGATTCAAATGAATTGAGATTTTACCCCAGCAATACAAAAGGTCAGGAAATATCAGAGGAGAGCGAAGAGGCGCCCAAAGTTCAAAGTTCTATCAATCAATCCGCAAATATCTCTGAAACTCAATCCAGATATGATGAACAAAAAAAGGTCACCGGATTTGAGGCGGTTCTGGCGATAACAATACTTTTGATACTGTATAAAATAGGAAAGAGGCGAATAAAATGAACATGGATATAAAAAATCTGGCATTATTCTTTGTTGCTCTGGCAGCGGTTTTAGTAGGTTGGATCTATGAGATGGGAGGGCTAAATGGGTATTCCGTTCTCTCTGGTCCTGTCATTATCATCTGGATATTTTTAACAGGGGTAGTATTATGGTTTGTTTTCACCAACCTTAGCAAGAAGGAAATTGAAAAACCCGTAGCATTTCTTCCGGATAGATACCGGCAATATTTTGCAATCGCTCTGACCGTTATTGCGCTTCTTTCAATTCTGCTCCTGAGCAATAAGACTGTATTAAGTGCAAGGATACAAGATCCTATATCGCAGTCTATAATTCCTCCGATCATTGTGGTTTCTGCAATAACCATTTTCGTAGCAACTACTA
>JAWOKW010000203.1:0-4460 GCA_033854095.1 Candidatus Methanoperedens sp.
TGCTTGCTGCAATTATCACAATATTGAGCTTCAATAGGCATTTCTTTATGGCAGTTCGGGCACTCTTTAGTTAATGGACTCTGAGACAGATGTCTCTGTGCGACAGCCTTGCCATGATATGCCAATTGTGCCTGTTCAACGTCTTTATTTCCAACATGGATGTAAACTGCTGGCATGTCCGAGCTGCCCGTCCAGCCTGCAAGCTTTCTCAAAATTGATTCCTGCATGCCATCGCCTGCAAGATTCGTTAAGGTAGTATGCCTGAACAAATGCGGATGCACTCTTTTCTCAATCCCTGCTCTTTTCTTAATGGTTCTGAGAATTTTTCTTACTGCATGTCCTGCCATTCGTTCATAATGATTCCTTGATCCAATACTTACGAATAGGGGAGCATTTGTATCATTTTTAAGTGGGTGCATGTTCAACCACTGCGTTAAATGAGGCACAGAGCTTATCAGAGCTATGTCCCTTGCACCAGTCTTACCGTCTCTTATTCGCATTTTAAAGCCATAATCAGTCTTTGATAGATCGCCAATGTTTAGATTCAAAGCTTCGGATATGCGGCATGCAGATTCAGACAAAATGGCAATAAGTGAAGAATCTCTAGGATTCTGGCAGGCATCGAGTAGCTTTTTAATCTCATCCGGCGTTAGCAGGTTATCTTCGTGTATTGGTGTTTTGATTTTCTTTATTCTTATCCATGCCACTTTCTCAGGCTCTCCCCTCCAGCGGAAGTAATTTTTCAGATAGACTTTATAAAGACTCATTGTTTTCTCGTTCACATCAAGCTTGGTGAGAATACGCATCAAATCCTTATCATTGCACTTATCAAGCGATTTAATCCTGTCAAGGGACTCCAAAACCCATTTAATAGTATTGATGCTCGACTCTTTAACACCGTTCGCTCTTTTTTCTTCAAAATATTGCTGGAGTGATCTTGACTTCATAACTTCTTATATAATCATCGACAGGTATATATGTAACTGTAAGGTACTATAATACGGGGATAGTACCTTTCAACAGGATAACCAATATTGATATTGTTCAGGGTCCTATTTCAAGAGTGCTTGGAATAGCCTCTCTCAAAATCCAGACTGCTGGTTATTCTGCTCCATCCGGAGGTTCTGCTGAAATAAGAATAGATGGAATGGAACAGTTTGAGGAGTTAAGAGATTTAATAATGGAATCTGTCAGAGGGAAAAAACCAGTGGCAGTAGAAACTTATGAAGAAGAGAATATTAATTTAAAAATCCTTAACGAACTTGTTAGGATCCGGGAATTGCTGGAAAGTTCTTCACGGAGATAAATTAAGGTGCGAAAATGAGAAAAAGCGAAATCATAATTATCGGGATAATCTTGCTCTCTCTTGCTACAGGCGTTTATTTTTATCCTCAGATGCCGGAAAAAATAGCATCCCACTGGAATGTGGAAGGGCAGGTAGATGGCTATATGTCGAAATTCTGGGGACTGTTTTTAATGCCGTTTATTTCTATTGGATTGCTCTTACTTTTTTTAATAATCCCTAAAATAGACCCGTTGAAAGCGAATATCGAGGATTTTAGAAAATATTATGATAGATTTATAGTACTTGTAATCCTGTTTTTATTTTATCTTTACCTTCTAACCATTTTGTGGAATACCGGCATCAGATTCAATATGATAGCATTTTTGGCACCAGCTTTCAGTATATTGTTTTATTATGCAGGGATTTTAACAGAGAATGCAAAAAGGAACTGGTTTATTGGCATCAGGACACCCTGGACTTTGAGTAATGACAAAGTATGGGAGAAAACGCATAAAATCGGCGGAAAGCTTTTTAAGGTCGCAGGGGTAATCGCGCTTCTCGGAATAATCTTCCAGGACTATGCGTTACTTTTTATTCTTGCCCCAGTAATTATAGTAGTTATAAGTACTATTATATATTCTTACTTTGAATATAAAAAGGAGATGGATCGAACATAAGCTTTCTTGTTTGTTCTCAGCGATGAAGATTGACTATCAAAACAACTAATTTTTATATAACTTTCTCTTATTAAACTTTGATGGAAATACCCGAAAGGAAACGGCATCCACTGGAATATATCCAACTTCGTTCTCTCAAGTACCTCAGCGACCAGTTGCTGTCACTTGTGAAAGGGAGGTTGTGGCTTAAGATTTTGATTGGAATGCTTCTGGGTGTATCCGTAGGAATAGTACTGGATCCATCTGTGAGATTTGTCGAACCTGATATATCGGTCATTAATCGGTCATTATAGGCGAGTGGCTTTCCGTTCCTGGATATATTTTCCTGGGGCTCCTGCAAATGATTGTTATCCCGCTCGTCTTTGCCTCGATCATCCGCGGAATAGCAGCCAGCGAAGACATGGACCAACTTCGGAAAGTGGGACTTCGCGTCGGGGGATATTTTTTACTGACCACTGCGGCTGCCATTGGCATCGGAATTGGGATCGCACTGCTGATACAGCCTGGCAAATTCATAAGCTGTGAACTGGTTTATGCTACTTTGGGTGCAGGAACTTTGACGGCTAACCAGAGCATTGTTTCCGCCCCGAGACTGGGTGAAGTGCCGGGACTGATAGGGGCACTTCTTCCAAGCAATCCCTAGGTGCAGTAGTTTCCGGTCAGATGCTGCAGGTGGTGCTCTTTGCAATCATCTTTGGTATTGCCCTCGTCTCCACACCCCCCAAAGCAGTC
Organism: Candidatus Methanoperedens sp.; assembly: GCA_033854095.1. Lineage (GTDB taxonomy): Archaea > Halobacteriota > Methanosarcinia > Methanosarcinales > Methanoperedenaceae > Methanoperedens. Next base: position 2,695 of record JAWOKW010000203.1, read on the forward strand.
AAAACCGTTGCTGGACCTTGCTGGCTCACTGCAGGAGGTTTGCATGACCATTGTAAAATGGTCGATGCTGCTGGCGCCTGTTGCAGTTTTTGGTTTGCTGGCTAAATTCACGGCAAGGGTAGGGATAGATGCGCTTATAGGAATGGCTGTTTATGTAGGAACTGTCCTGTTGGGGCTCTTAATCATCCTGTGTATTTATCTAATAATCGTGTTTTTCGCATCCAGACAGAGCCCGTGGAGATTTCTGGCAGGTATTAGAGATGTCATATTGGTTGCATTTTCGACATCAAGTTCTGCTGCTGTGATGCCTTTATCTATTAAAACAGCAGAAGAAAAACTCGGCGTGAGACCTTCTATTTCTCAATTTGTTATTCCACTTGGAGCAACAATAAACATGAACGGCACTGCGCTTTACCAGGGTGTAGCCACGGTATTTCTGGCACAGGTGTTTGGATTGGAGCTTGGATTCGGTGCACTTTTGCTTATAATAGTCACGGTTGTCGCTGCCTCGATCGGCACTCCTGCAACCCCGGGTGTGGGTATTGTGATTCTGGCTCTGGTATTGAACAGCGTGGGCATTCCTACAAGCGGTATTGCTCTAATTATTGGCGTTGACCGGATTCTTGACATGAGCCGGACCGCTATAAACGTTACTGGTGACCTTGTTGCATGCAAGGTCATGGACAGGTAGGTAGGGGGCAAGAGAAGCGCGGAAGAGGAACTGGCTGAAGAAACTGAATGGGAACTTCGGCATATTCGCACGGGAGAAGATGTCATACTGGATACGAATAGCAGCCAGTTGTCCTGACTTTTTGAAACTGAAAATCCAATTGGTTTTTCATTTTTAGGAGCATAGTTAAGCTACTGATAATGAAGCTTTTATGTTTTGATAAGCAATATGCATTAATTAGCATGAACGTTAGAATAATCCTGTTCCTAGTGATAATACTAATAACCTCAGTGCATGCACAGGAGATTATAAACGAGGAGCAGATGAGCGAGGAGCAGTTATTGCTTAATGGGTATGTAGATGATTCCGGCAAAGTACTCCTGACTGGCTATGCAACGCCTGGATCTCTGCTTTATATGCCTTTCCTAATCAGCACACAGTACACCTTTGATAACAATACTAACCAGCTCTATGCCATCACAGACATGATGACATCAAAGAGCGCAGATAATTGGTCGCTTAACTTCTCTTCTGATGGTTATTACTCTGATTATTCTGTAACATTTTATCTTCCACTTGGCTCTGAGGTAACGAAGTTTGAGATACCGCCCGAACTCAATTACCAGTTCCAGGTCAAGGAGAATTCACTTATCCTATCCATGCAAGGATACAGGGTAGCATCACCACGGATTAAAGTAGACTATAGGCTACCAGTCGATATACCAAGCCAATCAAGAGGTCTAACTACTTCCATACTCACCGTATTGCTAATCATTGTACCGATTGCCGGGATTACTTTTACATTTTATAGGCACAGGATGCAAAAAGGAATGCAAAAAGGAACTGCCGCCCCTGAGAAGAGAAAGTCCCAGAACCAAGAAACAGAGATTGTCCTCAAGACAAAGACGGAAACAAAAGAAATCTCTATCACAGAGGGGATGCAGAAGGTCATAGATACTCTCTCAGATAAAGAGAAGGCGATAATAGGCTTACTGTTAAAAAATGGTGGCTCGGCAACCCAGGCTGACATTCGATATAAGACAGGGATTCCAAAATCATCACTTACAGGCTTAATAAACGCTCTAAAGAGAAGAAG
>JAWOKW010000204.1:0-3366 GCA_033854095.1 Candidatus Methanoperedens sp.
CGCCTGCCTGTTCAAAATCAAGCTCTTCTGTGGGTGGCATTTTTTTAACCTCTCTTACGAGACGAATATCAGACGGTATCAAAGTATTTATACCGCCCTGTTACATACACTATCCCACGGGTAGAAAATGGTAGAGAAGACCAAAAAAAAATCCAGATATATCCGGGAAAATGCCTGTATTATTCATAGGCCACGGTTCACCTCTCAATATCATTTTAAAAAATGACTTCACCAGTGCTCTGGCAAAATTGGGGAAAGAGCTGCCCAAGCCCGAGGCAATAATGGTTATCTCAGCCCACTGGCTAACACGGGGGACTTATGTAACATGCATGGAAAGACCGCGAACCATTTATGATTTTTACGGGTTCCCGCAGGAGTTATACGAAATAGAATACCCAAGTCCCGGCGCACCGGGGCAGGCGGGACTGGTAAAAGAATTAATAAAAAAAGCGTCAGTCAAGTGCAACTCTGATTGGGGACTGGACCATGCTTCCTGGGCCGTCTTAAAACACATGTACCCGGAAGCCGACATCCCTGTGTTTGAGATGAGCCTTGATTATTCTTTCAACGAATGGAACCCGAAACCGCTGGAGTATCATTATGAGCTGGCATCAGGGCTCGCAGGATTGAGGGATAAAGGGATTTTGATCATAGGCAGCGGCAACGTGGTACATAATCTCGGGCTGATCGATTTTCGTAATATGGGTGCAAAAACATACGATTGGGCTGTAGAGTTTGATGAGAAATTGAAATTCAACCTGCTCCATAAGAACCACAGGGAGCTGATCAATTACAAAAATATGAGTGAAGAAGCTTCTTTAGCCGTGCCGACACTTGATCACTATTTGCCAATGATATATGCAATTGCCTTACAGGGAAAAAATGAGCCTCTCACATTCGTTCATGAAGGGTTCCAGAACGCTTCGATCTCCATGAGATGCTTCAGGATCGGATGAACTGTTTTGAAGATACGGCGTATACAGCTTCCAAATAATCCTGCCTTTTAACAGCCCTGCTGGTTGAGAGGCAGTAGAGAATAAGTTGTGCCAGATTAACAGAGTCAACAGGGCTCTGGAAAGTTATAAGTCCTATGGACGTAAAATATGTTTTAAAGAAAGGGGGCAAGAAATATGAAAGCAGCGCAGATTAATAAGTACGGTGGTAGTGGAGTTGTTGAGATCAATAAAAACGCACCAAGACCTACTGTGTCTCAAGGACATCTTCTCATCGAGGTGCATGCAGCCGGGGTTAACCCAGTCGATTGGAAAATCCGCGAAGGGTACATGCGGCAGATGGCGCCGTTGAAGTTCCCGGCAACTCTGGGAGGGGATTTTTCAGGCGTTATAGCAGAAGTGGGAGAAGGCGTTTCCGGCTTCGAAAAAGGTGATGAGGTTTACGGGCAGGCCAGCATCACAAGGGGCGGGTCAGGCTCGTTTGCCGAATTCGCTTCTGCAGATGTTAACACCACAGCACCTAAACCAAAGAACACAAGTCATGTTGAAGCTGCTGCACTGCCGCTTACAGGGGTAAGCGCGTGGCAGGCACTCGTGGATCATATAGGTCTTTCCAGAGGCGAAAAGATCCTTATACATGGCGGCGCAGGCGGTATCGGGTCAATTGCCATCCAGCTCGCCAAGTACCTGGGAGCATATGTGGCGACAACGGTAAGCGCGAAAGATATACCGTATGTCAAAGAACTGGGCGCAGACGAGGCTATCGATTACAAAAACCAGTCCTTTGAAGATCTTGTACACGATTATGACGCAGTCTATGATACGGTAGGCGGCGAGACTTATGTAAAATCTTTCAAGGTACTCAAGAAAGGCGGCATAATCGTTTCCATGTTAGAGCAGCCCCGTTCAGATCTCATGGAACAATACGGAGTGAACGCTATAGGACAATTTACGCAGGTGAACAGTGAACGACTGTCTAAGCTGGCTGAACTCGTAGAGAGACGCGCTATCAAGGTGCACGTTGAAAAAACATTTCCTCTGGAACAGGCAGGAGAAGCGCTCGTGTACCTGCAAAATGGGCACCCGCGGGGCAAGGTTGTCTTGAAGATAAAGGAGGACTGACGATCTATCCATTTCAGGTCGTTAAGTATTAAGTAGATAGGGTTGATTTGCACCGCCTGTTTATTTTTGGCCTGTAGCTGGTAAGAGCCTGTGGTTGATAAGATCAATACTATCGAAAAAAGCGGAATTCAATGCAGGTAAGCAGTAGGTGAGATTGTGATCCCTTTCGATGAAGCGGTTATCTCGGCAATGAAAAAGGTAGCTCCAAGTGTAGTTAATATTGCAAACGTAATGCTTATGAGAGATAACTATTACCGTGTTATACCTGTCAAAGGGGTAGGCTCCGGGCTGATAATAGATTCTGGCGGATTTATTTTGACCAATGCGCATGTAATTGAGGGAGCCAGTGAGATTGAAGTTACTCTTGTGGATGGAAGGAAGTTCACCGGGAAGGTCGTGGGAGTCGACAAGAGCACAGACATAGCTGTGATTAAGATAGATGATACAAACCTCCCGGTTCCAAAGCTGGGTGATTCGGACAAGTTGATGGTAGGCCAGATAGCCATTGCTATAGGAAATCCCCTTGGTCTTGTAGGTGGGCCTACGGTTACTACCGGCGTAGTTAGTGCACTTAACCGTTCTATCCAATCCGAGAAGGGTTTTATGGAGGGACTTGTCCAGACCGATGCAGCTATCAATCCGGGGAACAGCGGCGGTCCGCTGGTAGATAGCTCCGGAGTAGTGTTCGGGATAAACGCAGCCATTGTTCCCTTTGCCCAGGGAATCGGGTTTGCCATACCAATAAATACAGCGAGACGAGTTGCAGAGGACCTCATGGCCTATGGAGAAGTCCAGAGACCATGGCTGGGAATAACTGGCCTGGATATAACTCCCAAGGTCGTTGCCTACTATGACTTGCCTGTGAGTAAAGGTATCATAGTTATGAGGGTGGTCCCAAAAAGTCCAGCCGATAAAGCCGGGCTGGAAGAACGGGACTTGATCCAGAAAATAGGAGATGTAAGCATAGATAATATGAAAAATCTAACCAGTGAAATTAATAAGAAAAGTGTGGGAGAGCAGGTTAGATTGACAGTGATACGGGGCAAGGAGAGGTTTAGTGTCGAGGCAAAACTTGGCAAGGCCCCGGAGATGCTTGGAGGATATTGAGGCAGTAGTATATACTTGATTTTCAAGCTAAACTTTAGAGAACTCCGGTTAACAAAGGTCATGGAGATATTAACAAAGTGTCATATCAAAGTATGTCAAAGTACTTATATCGCCTTGTTACATACACGTATAATTGGAGGTTAGTATATGTTGTTTGTACTATGGTTCAAGTGGGTTCCGGAAA
>JAWOKW010000205.1:0-5973 GCA_033854095.1 Candidatus Methanoperedens sp.
CACCCCGTTTGATTTTAAAATCTCAATCTGTCGGTTAAGGTCTTCTCTCTGCGATTCCGAAGATACCCTTGCGTATCCAATAGTCTTACCTTTCTGTCCAAGTTCACCCTGAATACGTAATATTTCAATTCAGGATAATACTAAAGGCTACAATGGAGAAATGGAGTTCAGGTTTTTAAGAAAGTAATACATTTAATGAAATAGAAGAGACGATGGAAGAGATCATTTTCCTGATAGAAGATGACCCTGAAGGCGGTTATAATGCCCAGGCATTAGGGTATTCTATCTTTACTGAAGGCGAAACAGTTGAAGAACTGAAAGAAAATATAATGGACGCATTGCTCTGCTATTTTGATGATATACTGGATAATCGACGATAGTTTTATCTGTAATGTAACACATGTGTTACTTATGGATACCACAATCAGAAACATTGACCCTTTCATTTATAAGAAATTAAAGGCCAGAGCCTCAGAAGAAGGAATATCTATCGGTGAAGCTGTCAACAGGGCTTTAAGCCAGTGGTTGGATTTTGGAAATAAAAAGAAAAAGAGCATACTGGATATTAAACCAGAACATTTCGGTTATTCAAATAAGAATCTGAGTGAAGAGATAGATAACGTCCTGTATGGAGAGACAAGTTGATATTCATAGATTCAAGCGTCATAATCGCATACAAGAATATAGACGATATAAATCATGATAAATCTATTAATATCCTGAAACGGCTCATTGATAGAGAATACACAGCAGGGATCATATCAGAATTCGTGTTCGCAGAAGTTACAACCGTAATAGCACTCAGACTGAGCAAAGAAGCAGCAAAAGAGGCAGGAGAGATTTTGCTCAACTCAGAAGAAATAGAAATTATCAAAGCAAGTTCTGTGTTCAAGAGGGCATGGGAGATTTTCACCAATCAAAAAAATACAAATCTTAGCTTTGTTGATGCTTCCAATCTCGCATGCATGGAACTCAGGAATATCAACAAAATAGCGACTTTTGACAGAGATTTTCTTAAAATCAAATCAGTCGAAGTTGTAAGTGAATAACGATTAAATAATCTCAACATTTAAATACAGCAAAAATGTAAATATACTGATATCCACACCACTATCTCGACCGCTGTGGATGTGCTCCATTCCACGCATGATCCATGTTACCGCCAGTGTCTTGCCTGTTGCTGAGTTAGATATAAATAGTATTATAGCTATAGTCAGCTTCCCCAATGAGAGGAAAAAATGCCTGATTATACATTGTTCTTAGGTTGCATCATACCGGCACGTTTTCCCTTTATGGAAAAATCAACAAGGCTCGTTCTATCAAAGCTCGGCTGCATCCTTCATGACCTCGAAGGTGCAACCTGCTGCCCTACAAAAAGCATCATCAAACCAATGGGTGAGCTTGCCTGGTATGTTACAGCAGCGAGGAACCTCGCTTTAGCAGAAAAAGAGAACCATGACCTTCTCGTGCCATGCAACGGGTGCTACAGCACATTAAAATCAGTCGAAGTTGAAATGCGAATAAATCCACACCTTCTGTCTGAAGTGAATGCCATCCTTTCATCAGCAGGTCTGGAATACAGAGGAACTATCGAAGTAAAACATCTCGTTGAAGCGCTGCATGATGAAATAGGCATCACGAAAATAAAACAGCAAATAATCAAACCCTTTGACGGCATGAAAATCGCAGCGCACACAGGCTGCCACATGCTCCGCCCAAGTTCATCCATATTCTTTGACGACCCAAACAAGCCAAAGAAGTTTGATGCATTGATAGAAGCCCTTGGAGCAAAAAGCATCGACTATGATACAAAAATGCTCTGCTGCGGCGGCAACCTCAATACTGCTGATGAGGCTGACGATGCCACAGCCCTTGCAAGGATGAAGCTCCTTGAGGTCACAAAAAAAGCAGATGCTATCTCACTCACATGCCCATCATGTTTTATGCAGTACGACTCACGGCAGTATCTCATGCAGAAAAGCGGAGAAAAGCTGAACGTGCCCATACTTTATTATCCCGAACTTCTCGGGCTTGCCATGGGTTTCACGACCGCAGAGCTTGGAATGGATATGCACAGGATAGAAGCTGCTGAATTCCTATCAAAATGGGATTCACGATATAACTATCTTAAGACCCTGCGCGAGGTATTTGACTTGAATTCTGTCCGCAGATGCTACGAGTGCGGGGCATGCGTTAATGACTGCCCGGTCGCGAAGATAAATCCTGAATTCAATCCCAACGAGATTATAGGCAGACTGCTCTCAGGCGAGCTTGAGGCTGTAACAGGTTCCCACAGCATATGGATGTGCGTTGACTGCTATACATGCTACGAACTCTGTCCCCAGAAACTGGGCATGAACAAGATATTCGATAAACTAAAACATATAGCCCTTGAAAAAGGAAAGGCACCAAAGGGGTTCAGCGCAAGCATCGAGATGTTCAGGAAGGACGGGAGGCTGGGTGAGCCTACATCTGTTAGAAAGAAACTGAAACTCCCTGAGCCGCCAAAGAGCGGGGCTGAGGAACTAAAAAAATTACTTGAGCATATAAAAGGTGAAGAAAATGAAGTGTGACGGTTTGCAAAGGATACCATCCGGATGTGCGATTTCCGGAATGATGAGCGAGGAAGGAAGACGCATTGACGGCAGGGTGATAATCAAATCCATCGCCTGCATGCACGACCGCTCAAATGGGCTTGGTGGAGGCTTTGCAGCCTATGGTATTTATCCGCAACGAAAGGAGCAGTATGCCTTTCACATGATGTACGATAACATGGATGCAAAAGAAGCCACTGAGGAGTTTTTCAAGGATGTTTTCAATGTGGACAAGGACGAACCGATCCCAACACACAGGGAGAACGGCATATCAAATCCTCCTGTACTCTGGAGGTACTTCCTTGAAGTGCCTGAGAATAAGCTCAAGTTCCTCTCAGAGCGGGATTATGTAATGAAGACCGTCATGAAGATTAATTCTGATATCGAAGGAGCTTTTGTAGCCTCAAGCGGCAAGAACATGGGAGCATTCAAAGGCGTTGGGTATCCAGAGGATATAGGCAAGTTCTATAAATTAGATGAGTACAGTGCATACATCTGGACCGCGCACGGAAGGTTCCCCACGAATACGCCTGGCTGGTGGGGAGGAGCGCATCCTTTCACGCTGCTTGACTGGTCTGTGGTGCACAACGGTGAAATATCATCATACGGCATAAACAAGCGATACCTTGAGATGTTCGGGTACAGGCTCGAACTCAGAACAGATACCGAGGTCATAGCATACCTTTTTGACCTGCTCGTGAGGCGGCACAAGCTTCCGATAGATAGAGCTGTATCTGCGCTTGCATCGCCTTTCTGGAAGGATATAGATCGCCTTGAGCCAGAAGAGAGGAGAATTGCCACTACGATACGGCAGATATACGGAAGCACGCTTTTGAACGGACCTTTCAGCATAATCCTGGGTCACAGCAACGGTATGATAGGCTTAAATGACAGAATAAAACTCCGTCCCATGACAGCAGCAAGAAAGGACGACATGCTCTATATGGCTTCTGAGGAATCTGCCATCAGGGAGATAGCTCCTGAACTTGATGAAGTGTGGAGCCCCAGGGCAGGGAGCGCTGTAATTGGCACATTGAGAGCTGAGGTGGAATAATGGAATCACAACTTCCAGCGGAATTCATCGTCAACGTCGATCAGGAAAGATGCCGCAGATGCAAGCGGTGTGTTATCAATTGCAGTTTTGGCGCTATTGAATTTAAGGATAAGGTCACCCCGAACCACAGGTTATGCGTCGCATGCCACAGGTGCGCCACGTTCTGCCCTGAGAGTGCTATCACGATAAACGAGAATCCGCTTACCTATAAGTACGGCTATAACTGGACGCCTGAGCTCAGGAAAAATATCCTGAAACAGGCTGAGAGCGGCGGCATCATACTCACAGGCATGGGCAACCCCAGACCATATCCGATTTACTGGGACCACATGCTGATAGATGCCTGCCAGGTGACTAACCCTTCGATTGACCCGCTGCGTGAACCTATGGAATTGCGTACATACCTTGGAGCAAAACCTGAAGCACTTGAATTCGATGAGCAGGTAAAGCTCAAAACCGAGCTTGCGCCGCAGGTGAGAATCGATATACCCATAGTGTTCGCTGCAATGTCATACGGCGCAATAAGCCTGAACGCCCACAAAGCGCTGGCTATGGCAGCCAAGCGCATGGGCACTCTGATGAACACTGGCGAGGGCGGACTGCATGAGGAACTTGCATCCTATACTGACAGGATCATTGTGCAGGTCGCATCAGGGAGATTCGGAGTAACAAGTAAATACCTGAACAACTGTGCGCTCGTGGAGATCAAGATAGGGCAGGGAGCAAAACCTGGAATAGGCGGACACCTGCCCGGTGAAAAGGTAGGGGAGGATATCTCAAAGACACGAATGATACCCGTAGGCACAGATGCATTGTCCCCTGCGCCACACCACGATATATATTCCATAGAAGACCTCTCCCAGTTGATATATGCCATAAAAGAGACGACTGATTATAAGAAGCCAGTATCTGTCAAGATCGCTGCTGTGCATAACGTCGCTGCCATAGCGAGCGGGATTGTGAGAGCAGGCGCTGATATAGTGATGATCGACGGCTTTAGAGGAGGGACAGGCTCGGCTCCTATGATAATGAGGGACCATGTAGGGATACCCATCGAGCTTGCTCTTGCAGCCGTGGATGATCGGCTAAGGCAGGAAGGCATCCGCAACAAAGCTTCGATCCTTGTTGGAGGCAGCATCAGGCAGAGTGCGGATGTTGTAAAAGCCATAGCACTTGGTGCTGATGCCTGTGTCATAGGCACGGCTGCGCTCATAGCTATGGGGTGCAAGGTATGCCAGAAATGTTACACAGGGAACTGCGCATGGGGAATAGCGACACAGAAACCCGAACTTGTGCGCCGTCTGAATCCTGAAATGGCAGCAGACAGACTGTGCAATCTTCTTACTGCATGGTCACATGAGATACAAGAGGTGCTGGGTTCACTTGGCATAAATGCTATCGAATCATTGCGCGGCAGCAGGGAACGCCTGCGCGGCGTCGGGCTTCCGCAGGAGGCGCTTGACATCCTGGGAATCAAACACGCCGGGATAGGACAGTGAGACTAATGCAGTTGAAGTTAATGACGTATTTTAAGGAAAAAGAACCGCAGATAAACGCAGATGAACGCAGATTTGACTTATGCAGAACACGGATGACACGGATTGGACGGATTTTCACAGATTATTTAAATCTGTGTTCATCTGCGGTTGATTGATGATAAAGGAGTATAGGGATTTATGAGAATTGACGCAAAAAGCATGCATTACAGGCAAATGAATAAAATCATCCGCGATGCAGTTGCGGCAGGCGAAAAAGAGTTCGAGCTTGACAGCGTAGGCGGACAGAGATATATCGGGACAGGATTGAATGAACCTGTTAAGATCACAATCAACGGCACGCCCGGGAACGACCTTGGTGCTTTCATGAACGGGCCGAAGATAACGGTCAACGCCAATGCCCAGGACGGAGTTGCGAATACCATGAACGCTGGAGAGATTATAGTTCACGGCAGTGTGGGCGATATCATAGGCTACGGCATGCGCGGCGGGAAGCTGTACATTAAAGGAGATGCGGGCTACCGTGTGGGAATCCACATGAAGGAATATAAAAAACAGGTTCCAGTCATCATCACAGGCGGAAGCGCAGGCGACTTCTTTGGAGAATATATGGCAGGCGGAATCATGATACTGCTGGGTATGAACGGAAAGAGCGCGCTTGTGGGCGATTACGTTGGAACAGGTATGCACGGCGGCGTCATTTATATACGCGGAAAAGTTGATCCATATCATCTTGGAAAAGAAGTGAACTGCCTTGAGTTGAATGAAGATGATACAAAGCTCATAGGCGTTTATCTTAAGGAGTACTGCGAATGTTTCGGGTTTGACC
>JAWOKW010000206.1:0-5681 GCA_033854095.1 Candidatus Methanoperedens sp.
GATAGCACTCAAAATGGTACCCAAGAGCCAATCGAATATATCACTGGCATAAATGTAGATCCAGGTTTATACAATTTCAAAATTATAAAATATAATGCTACAAGGGATGTGAATTTCGAGTTATACAGTGCCTATCAGGACTTTGTCAAATATCAGGTAGCCTCAAGCAGTCTTGTAGTGCCAGCAGATGCTCGGGATGTTATAACTGTGGGCGCAACCTACTGGTCAAATGATATTTTAGAACCTTTCAGCTCGCAGGGTCCAACAAATGACGGCAGGACCAAGCCAGATGTAGTTGCTCCTGATGGCGTATCGACCACTACATATAATTCATTTTATGGTACTTCTGCTTCAGCACCTTATGTAGCAGGTGCTGCTGCACTGCTGTTGCAGGTAAATCAAAGCCTGAGTGCAGACCAGTTAAAACAGGTTCTGGAGGGTGGAGCTAAAGATTTAGGAACACCTGGCAAGGATAACCTGTTCGGTGCAGGAAGGATAGATGTTTATGCATCTTATCTGCAAATTGTGCCCCCACTCAGAGGAGATCTGAACGATAATAACATATCGGCAGATGCTGGTGACCTGGTACTGATGAAACGGGCATCGATTGGAGAGATCCAGGCAGATTCCAGATACGACTTGAACAACAATGGAATACTTGCGGATGCAGGTGACCTGGTACTGATGAAGCGGGCTTCTATCGGGGAGATCGACCTGCAAAAATAATATAAGCGTTGGGTAAGTTTAATACTGGTTAACCTATGCTCGACCTAAAAAGCATCTCTTTCCAGTTCGATGCCAGACTTGAAGCAATAAAGGCTTACGAAGCTGAGCGCTCAGCGTTATCAGAGGAGTACGTAACTCAACTTGAAAAGTTGAATGTTATCGACCTTAAAATGAATGAGATGCTTCATCCTTACAGCGGCGCAAAGCTTCTTGAAGCGGGAAAGCTCATCCGGGAGTTCCCTTTAAGCTGGAAAAACAGGAATGATGCAATGGCATGGGTTGACTCTGTACTTTCAGGCATCGCGGTCGGAGCTGTGGATGGGAGCCAGATATATTCTGATAAGAATTATGAAATACCTTTAGCAGTCATACAGACCTCACGTATATTCAACAGGCATACTGTACAAAGCGACTACACACAGGATACGTTTGCTGAAATAATCACGCCTGATGAGTTTGAAAAAGCAAGTGTGTATTCTTTCGGGAGCGAATATGTTGATGCGCGAAGGTTCGAACTTGAATGCAAAAGCATGATGCATCTCATGAGAGAGCATGAAAGGCTATATATTCTCCTTGACGGCGCGCTCATTCTTTCGCATATAAACGTCCTGAACAGGAATATCAGGGAGATTTATGTGAAAGCTATCACAAAGTTGCTTGAGTTATCAGAAAATACCCACAGCCCTGTCATAGGGTTCATAGACGTGACCATGCCGCGCGATATTACCCTGATGATGCATTTTCTTTTTGAATTAAAAAAATGCAAGCTTTCTGACACGCGCCTTTTTTCATACCTCTCATGGGGAGAAAGGACTGCATCGTTTGTCTGCGACAGGGACGATAGAAGAGGTGAGGAATCTGTCTCTGTACTTGACAACTACGGCAGATTCAAGAACAGCATAGCTTTTTTTTATATGAGATCGAGCAATGGTCTTCCTGCCCGCGTGGAATTCCCGGCATGGGTTTATAAAGATCAGCTTATAGACAGGATTGCTGATATTGTGCGCGCTGAGTGCGTAATCAGGGGCAATTATCCTGATATACTGATGCGGGCTCATGAGGCTGCATTGATACGGATGAGCGAGCATGACCTTTTCTATGGAATGCTTGATAATTTCTGTAAAGTGCATGGAATTAAGATAAATAAAAGCGCAAAGAATTTCCATAAAATAATGAACAGGTGATTCGATGGTATTGGGAGATGTAATCAGAGTGGATGATGTGAATACCTATGTCGTAAAAATACAGCCAAGCGCACAAAAGGAATGCATCGGCAGATTGGTGAAAATAGAAAGGGACGATGGGGTCATCGTGGGTGTGATAAAAAACATCACGCATACGATACGCCAGGAGCTTATCCCTTATATAGGACCAGAAATGCAGCCAAAGTATGCTCCATTTAATGAAGATTTCAAGAACAGTTGGTACGTTGTTCACGGGCTTGGAATAATCCGAAACCATGTTGTTAAGTACAGCATAGATTCGCCCCCAGAGATAGGGGATAAACTTGTGCTATTAGCACCAGATGAGATAAGAGAATTTCATACCAAAGCGAACAAACCAAGCATAGCGTATTTCAACGCAAATAGAGAGGCGCTTGACAAAAATGTCCTTATTTCTATCGCAGAGCAGATCGAAATCCACTATCCAGAATGCTGCGCGATGCTGAGATTAGTTAAAAAATATATTGAAAAATCTAAATAAGTTGTTAGAACGTATCCAGCTCTCCCTTAGCTATCATATCTGTAATCTTAGTAATATCTGAAAGCCATTTATCAATGATTGCTTCTGATTCTGATTGGATCATTTTCATGCTAGCGCCGTCCTGCGGGATTACCTGTGCGCTCGCGATCAGCGGCTGGTCTATGGGCTTCCCTATCTGAGAAAGGATGCGCAGGTAGACGTCTTCAATCCCTGGAACGTTCTCCGCAATATCATTCGCTATTTTGTTAGAAAGAAGGTTGTACAGCTTACCAACATGGTTTATCGGGTTTTTACCGCTTGTGGCTTCCATGCTCATCGGTCTGTTTGGAGTAATCAGACCATTACACCTATTCCCACGCCCTACAGAACCATCATCACCCATTTCGGCTGAAGTTCCAGTAACTGTAAGATAAACCGACCCGGTTTCTTCATCGTCTCCTGTATTAACAAAGACCTCCACTTCGCGATCTGTATATTCCATTGCAAGGTCGCAGATTTTATTGCGCAGTTCCTCTTTTATGGAAAAATAGTGCGCCTGGTCATCTATATGTTTCCCGATCATTGCACATGCGACTGTCAGTGTTATTTTATCATTCTTTCGCATTCCCATTACTTTGATATCCGTTCCAATGGCAGGAAGGTCTTTCTTAAAGTTCAATACCATCTGTCGCTCAGTATTGTAAACGATTTTTTCAGTTTCTGAGAAAGGAGCATAACCTACACCAAAAGATGTATCATTTGCCATTGGTGCTTTTCCACGCTTAAAGACGCTCTGAAGGTCTGTTGACCCTACACCAAGTTTGCAGTCGATTATAATATGGTGGTCGGAATCAATATCTGGAAGGGTAGTTCTCAGGTATTGCTTTGCAGCTTTTACTGCCGTTGTATCTGTTGGGATCTTTATGTCCTTGAATTCTTTTGTTGCTCTCCCGACAAGAAGCACATAAATCGGCGAGATTACCTCTCCGCCTCCATATTGAGGATGTGAGCGTCCTGCCACCACTTCGACCTGGTCTGTGTTGTGGTGAAGGACAGTTCCGCATTTTTTGATATATTCATTGCACAGCGCCCTACTTACAGCTTCAGCAAAGCCGTCTGCCATGCTGTCAGGATGCCCAACCCCTTTCCGTTCTACTATCTCTATCTCCTGTTTTTCGATTGGAGTTTGTGTTATTTTTTCAACTCGAATGTTTCTTTCCATCGAATTACCTCTAACAATTTTCTCTACTGGATGCTATTTTATATATAATAACTTTCGGTTCAGATTTAAAATTCCATGAGCTTTTTCTGTCCAGTCTCATCCTCTAAATTCGCCACTCTTACTCCGACCCGCCTGAGGGCAACAGGATGCTCGGATAGAAATGCTTTTGCAAGCTTGCTCGCGGTCTCTTTTATAGCATCTATGTCTCTTGCAGGTACCTCAAGCGTGCGGCTTTTTGTGTGAGTTTTCAGGTCAGAGGTGATTGCTATGAATGAGATAGACCTGAAACTTTGCTTTCGCGTCTCTAGTTTCCTGTAAATGTCTTCTGAAAGACCATTGATAGTATTCAGGATGATATTCAGGTCTTTTGTGTTTTCCTTTAGTGTGGTTATCCGCCCTATCTGTGTGCCCTCCCTCTCCACCACAGGCGAATCATCTATACCCTGTGATGCCTGTTTTAACCAGAATCCTTTTGCTCGCCCAAATTCTCTGATAAGATCATCCGCAGACAGCTTTGATAGTTCGCCTATGGTTCTGACCCCAAGCTCGTTCAATCGTTCACCTGTCTTTTTACCCACACCTGTGAGGTCTGTGATTTTAAGAGGGGTCAGGAACTGCAGGACATCATACGGCTTCACAATGGTCAACCCGTCTGGTTTCTGGTGATCGGATGCCATCTTGGCAACAAGCTTATTCGGCGCGATCCCGATGGAGCATGTCAATCCCACTTTCTGTCTTATTTCCTCTTTTATCTTCAGCGCAAGCACTTTTGCCCCGTCAAAACCAGAGATTTTGCCTGTGATGTCAATGAATGCTTCATCCACGCTTTCCTTTTCGATCTTTTCAGAGTATCCCCGCAGTATCTCCATCACTTCATCAGAGATGCTGCGGTATAGTTCCATATCGACTGGCAAAAACACAGCATCTGGTGCTAACTTTTTTGCACGGCTGATGGGTATCCCTGCTTTTATACCGAACTTCCGCGCTTCGTAGTTGCTTGTGCTCACTGCACCGCTGTCCCCGCCACGCCCCGAATATACGCATATCACTACGGGTCTGCCTTTAAGTTCAGGTCGCTGCCTTTCTTCACACTGTGCGAAGAAATAGTCCATATCAACGTGGAGGATTATTCTGGGGTGGTCTTTTACCTGAATATCAGCCAGAAGCTTCTCTGAGCTGCTCATAAGCATCTTTCACGCTTTTCCACCATTCCTCTGGATTATCAACTTCATCAAAGTCTACTGTACTCAGCCAGATAGCTTCCCAATTATAAGCACGAACTTCCCCTCTTGCAATCTGGGTCGGTTTCCATTTTGTATGGTGAATTTGTAAGAGGTTTTTAAATTTTTCAGCGAAATTTTTTATATTGAATCCCTGTTTGTAATCTTCGATCATATCCAACCTCAATTTCAGTAACGAGTTTCTATTTACATTGTATATATACGTTATTTTTAACTGCTACTGTACTGATTGTGATGTTTTCCGACTATAGTCTGCTGCTGAACTTAGGATACTTAACAAAGTAAACAATTTGTGACATAACACGGATTGCACAGATTAATTTACAAATATATTACCTGAAGTTATTTCCTTTAAAAATAAGAAGTAATAAGTGAGCATAGCAGCTTTCTGCAGTTCCCTAGAGTTCGCACATCATAGTACAATGCAGAACGTGGGCAGGCTTAACTTCTGTGTTCGAAATGGGTACAGGTGTTTCCCCGCCGCTTTGACCGCTATACTCGCTTATGACAGTGAGTTCCACCATTTTAATGATGGATAATAATCCTATGTATTACACAATCTGAATATCGCCCGAATGCAGCGAAGCAAAATCTAGCGTGGACGTTAGTAGTCGGCGGGCTGAACACCTCGTCACCTTGGTGCTTACACCCCGACTCTATCAAACTCGTCTTTTACGAGAGTCCTAAGAAGTCTCTTTTTAGGTGAGGTTTCAAGCTTAGATGCTTTCAGCTTTAATCCTTTAGTGCGTAGCTGCCCTGCGATGCCTTGCCAGACAACAGGTCCACCAGTGGCACCGTTGCACAGTTCC
>JAWOKW010000207.1:0-6384 GCA_033854095.1 Candidatus Methanoperedens sp.
AGAACATGATCAATGACCTTCTGCAATATTCGCGGGTAACAACGCTCGGAAAGCCCTTTGAGCCGACCGACTGCACAAAACTGCTCGATTCTGTGCTTGTCAACCTGAACGTTTCAATCGAGGAAAGCAACGCTACAGTCACCCATGATCCTCTGCCCACAGTCATGGCAGATGCTTCCCAGATAGAAAGGGTATTCCAGAACCTGATAGGGAACGCCATCAAATTTAGGGGCAAAGAGTCCCCGCACATTCACATCGGAGTTGAGAAAAAGCAGCATGAATGGCTCTTTTCTGTATATGACAACGGCATCGGGCTTGATATGAATAAAGTAGAGCGTCTCTTTAAGATGTTCCAGCGCCTGCACGGTGAAAAATACCCTGGAACAGGTATGGGTCTTGCGATTTGCAAGAAGATCGTGGAGCGCCACGGCGGACGAATATGGGCTGAATCAGAGGTCAGTAAAGGTTCGACCTTTTATTTCACAATTCCAATCAAATTCATAATTACAATCGAAAAGGGAGGTTTTACAAACAATGAACATGACTGTAGAAAAGCCAATTGAAATCCTTTTAGTTGAGGATAATCCGGGCGATGTGCGTCTGACAATGGAAGCGCTGAAGGAAAGCAAGATACACAACATGCTGCGTGTGGTTGAGGACGGTATTGAAGCGATTTTATTCCTGCGCAAGCAGGGTAAATATGCCAGCATGCCGCAGCCTGACCTAATTCTTCTTGACCTGAAGCTTCCAAGGAAAAGTGGGGATGAAGTGTTAGCTGAGATAAAAAGCGATAAAGACCTGAAACGCATTCCTGTGGTCATCCTGACATCTTCAAAATCAGAAGAGGATATCCTGAAAAGCTACAACTTGTATGCTAATTGCTATATCACCAAGCCTGTTGACCTCGATGGGTTCATGAATGTGGTGAGGTCTATCGAGGAGTTCTGGCTTACCATAGTGAAACTGCCTCCGAGGTAAAGGCATGCCTGTAGAGCAGTCTGAAGCCAGGTTGATAAAAGTTTTAATGATAGAAGATAATCCAAGAGATGTGCGATTGATACATGAAATGCTGGCTGATATTAAAAGCACAGGTTTTGAGATCAAAACCGCTGACTGTCTCTCAACAGGACTTGCATGTCTTCAGGGAAGATTTGATGTCGTCCTGCTTGATCTGGGGCTGCCTGACAGCTATGGGCTTGAAACCCTCACACGTGCGCTTGGCGGAGCAGGCAGCGTCCCTGTCGTTGTGCTCACAGGTCTTGCGGATGAAAGTGTCGGCATCAGGGCTGTTCAGGCAGGAGCACAGGATTACCTGATTAAGGGACAGATAGACAGCAATCTGCTTGAGCGCACCATGCGCTACGCCATCGAGCGGCGGCGTGCAGAAGAACTGTACCTTGAAACGCAGCGCCTTACTGAAGCGAACATAGCCAAATCAGAGTTCCTCGCGACCATGAGCCATGAACTGAGGACGCCTCTGAACTCGATCATCGGTTTTTCAGAACTCTTAGAGCAGGGGATTGGGGGAATGCTGACAGAAAAACAGGCGCATTATGTGGATAACATTATTAAGAACGGCAAATCGCTGCTCATTGCTATCGACAATATCCTTGACCTGTCCAACATAGAATCTGGAAAGATGAAACTGGTAATTGAAAAATTTGATATTAAAAAAGCAATGGATGACCTGGTCGACCTGATGGCAGAGGCTGCATCAAAGCGCAACGTAATTCTAAAAAAGGAGCTTGAGCCGAGCCTTGATTTTATAGAGACTGACCAGAAGAAGTTCAAACAGGTCATTTTCAACTTACTTGATAATGCTATCAAGTTCAGCAAAGAAAGTGGCGGGATTGTGACAATCACTGCAAAAAAAGCAGGTGAAGCGGCGCAGTTATCATTTTCTGATACAGGTATAGGAATCAGAGAAGAAGATATGAAGAAACTCTTCACTGCTTTCTGGCAGGTTGAATCCGGGGTCTCAAGAAAATACGGCGGCTCAGGACTTGGACTTGCGATTTCAAAAAAGTTAGTCGAACTGCTTGGAGGCAAAATCACGGCTGAGAGTAAATTCGGTGAAGGAAGTACGTTCACTTTTTCAGTTCCGCTCGCATATAAAAAGAAAGGAGATAAATATGGTTGATCAAAATGTAAGAATTTTACTGATAGAAGATAACCCTGGAGATGCCAGGCTAATAAAAGAAATGCTGGCAGGAGCAAAGGGCGCGGCATTTGATATAGAGTGCACTGACCTGCTTTCAGCAGGGCTTTTGCGCCTTTCTCAGGGAGGGGTCAATGCGATCCTGCTCGATCTGGGTCTCCCTGACAGCCAGGGGCTTGAGACGCTGACCCGAACGCTAACTGAAGCGAAAAGCGTGCCGATTGTCGTATTGACAGGTCTTGATGATGAAAGCGTCGGCATCAGGGCTGTTCAGGTGGGAGCTCAGGACTACCTGATAAAGGGGCATATTGACGGGAACTTGCTTGCGCGCACACTGCGCTATGCTATTGAACGCAAGACCTCAGAAGAACTGCTGAAAAAATACTCAAGAGAGCTTGAAGAGAAGCTGAAACTTCTGGAAGAAAAAGGAATCAGCAGGTTCGAATCTTCCATAAAGATAAAGAACAGCTATATCCTGAAAGAGAAGCGTTATGATAAGAGCATTGCGATTTTTTCAAACCTGACAAGGTTCGGGTTAAGCGGCATCTGCCTTACCATGACCCATCCCGACGTGCTGAAGGAAACCTATGACCTTAAAAATTTCAAAGGTAAATTCCTCTGGCTCTCTGCTGCAGGCAGTGGAGAAGACATCGTTCCGCCTTCCAACCTGACAGCCATCCATGGGAAGGTCAATGAGTTCGCCAAGAAGAATAAGAACTCCATCGTCCTTTTTCTCGGACTTGAGAACATAATAACACTGAACGGCTTTGAGCGCAGCCTGAATTTTATAAACTCGATTATAGACCTCATAATAATGAACAATTCAAGGCTTATAATCGCTTTAGACCCTGAAGCCATGATACAAAGAGAACTGAGCCTGATAGAGAAATCGCTGATCGAAATCAAAGACGATGATCTGATCAGGCTGGGATTGAGGTGAGGTTCGTATGTTCGCACATGCCAGTCGGAAAGTAAAAGAGGGAAAGATCATAAAAGTAGAGGTAGAGTTCGATGGGTTCATCAGAAAAATCAAAATCACCGGAGATTTTTTCTTGCACCCTGAGGATGTTCTGGAAAACATAGAAAAAAGTATTATAGGTTTGAAAAAAGATACAAGTATGGAAGCCATTGCTTCAAAAATCCAGAATATCATTGAGGCGCATGATGTTCAGATGATAGGCATAAGCGCTGAATCGATGGCTTCTGTGATTAAGGAGGCACTTCCATGAAATGGCGGGTTGTTGAACTTGAAACCCATGACGCTTACCTGAACATGGCGCTGGATGAGGCTGTAAGTGAGGGCGTAAGGAGCGGCTCATCCCTTCCCACTATCAGGTTCTATAACTGGGAACCAGGCGCAGTATCGATCGGATACTTCCAGAGTATCAGGGACGAGGTGAACCTTGATGTATGCAGGGAACTTGGGATCGACTGCATCAGGAGATGGACAGGCGGGGGGGCGGTATATCACGACCACGAAGGCGAGATCACCTACAGCGTTATCGCACCTGTATCCGCATTCCCTAAGAATATCATAGAGTCGTACAGACTTATCTGCGGCTGGATAGTCAAAGGTCTTGAAAGCCTTGGTATCAGGGCAGAGTTTCGCCCGATAAATGATATTCATGTGGGCAGCAAAAAAATCTCAGGTAGCGCTCAGACGCGGCGCGGCGGGATACTGCTTCAGCATGGCACACTGTTGTACAGCCTTGACCTCAAGACCATGTTCAGTGTGCTGAATGTGAGCAGGCAGAAGATCACTGATAAGATGATACAGAGCGCGCAAGAGAGAGTTACATGCGTTACGTGCATTTTAAAGCACCGCTATGTGAGCAAAAAGGATGTTTATGAAGCCCTGATGCATGCTTTTACACAGGGAAAGGAACATGAGCCTGGTACATGGAGCGAAAGCGAGCTCATGCGGGCAAGGGAGCTTGCTGAGAAGAAGTATAGAAGTGAGGAATGGATGTTTATTAGATGAGCTACTACACGCCATCTCTTGCCAGGGCATATGCGCCTATTGTGGTTGCGAATCCTGTCGCAGCTTCAGTATTGCCTTTCCAGATCGACATTATCGCAAGTATTCCAAATATGCCAATAACAAGAATCTTCTCTATTCTTGTTGCGGGTTCAGCCATAATTGCTCACCTCCATTTTACCACATCCGGCTCCTTTTTTAAAAGCTGCGATATTATTTAAAACTTCCTTTCCCAAAACATATATTAACACAGGAGTTGTATGCGAAAGAAAATGGAGAAAAACCATGGGAAATATAAGACCTAATTATATCAAATCATTAGCAGCCCTGCTACTTGAAGAACACGCTGATGCTTTTGGCACGGATTTTGCGCAGAATAAAGAGAGCGTTATCAAATACACCAACATCGAGAGCAAAGGAATAAGGAACAGGGTAGCAGGATATATAGTGCGCCAGTTAAAAGTAAAAGCGATCCGAAAGAAGTAGAGGGTTTATGATAAGAGGTGTTCTTCCTGCTATCATTACTCCTTTCACAGAGGAGAATAAGATAGATAAAGCAGGTCTACAGCAGAACATTGAATTTTTGATAGAGGGCGGCGTCTCTGGTATCGTTCCCTGTGGAACGACAGGCGAAGCTGCGACCCTTTCTATCGAAGAACATGAAAAGGTCATTGAGCTCGCTGTTGAGTATTCCTCAGTTCCTGTCGTTGCTGGCGCAGGTTCAAACAACACGACAGAAGCCATCGAGCTTACGCGCTTTGCAAAGGATGCCGGCGCAGAGGCTGCTCTTTTGATAACCCCATATTACAACAAACCCAACGACCGCGGCATGCTTGCGCATTTTAAGGCAGTTTCTGACGCAGCGGACATACCGATCATCTTGTACAACGTCCCTTCAAGAACAGGGATCAACCTCAAGCCTGAAATAACAGCAGAACTGGCAAAAGAAAGCAATATCATAGGGATAAAAGAAGCAAGCGGCAATCTTGACCAGGTTACCCGCATTATTGAATTGACAAGGGATGAGGATTTTGTGGTGTTCTCAGGCGATGATGGTCTAACCCTGCCGATCATGGCTCTTGGAGGCGTGGGTGTGATCTCTGTTGCAGCGAATGTCGCCCCAAAACCTGTTGTATCAATGGTCGATGCATTCCAGAGCGGCGATATCGATACAGCAAGAAAGCTGCATTTTGCGCTTGCTCCCCTGATACGTGCTGTCTTTCTTGAGACAAACCCCATTCCCATAAAGAAGGCAGTAGAGCTTATCGGACTTTCAGCAGGGAACCTGCGCCCCCCGCTTGCGCCCCTTAGCGAAGATAATGAAAGGAAGTTAAAGGCTGTGCTGAATGATTTAGATTTGATGAAGTGAGTTGTATGATCAAGATAGCAGTTACAGGCGCAAGTGGAAGAATGGGCGGTCTTATTATTGAAAATGTGATGAAATCCGCTGATATGAAACTTGTTTCTGCCATTGATGTCGCCAATAAAGGTAAGGACATAGGTGAAGTGATGAGGGGAGGCAAATTAAATGTTCTCATCGAGGATGACATCAATGCTTCACTTGACAGGTCAAAACCAGATGTGCTCATTGATTTTACAGTAGCGCCTGCTGCTGTGAAAAATGTAATAGCCTCAGCTCAAAAAAAGGTTAATCTTGTTGTCGGGACTACAGGTTTTACACAGGAACAGCGGACGTTGATGGAAAATGCCATCAGAAAAAATAATGTTGCTGCTGTTATTTCCCCAAATTTCTCGATAGGCGTGAATGTTTTCTGGGGTTTGCTTGCAGAGGCTGCAAAACGCCTTGAAGACTATGATATCGAGATAATAGAAGCACATCATAATCAGAAGAAGGATGCTCCGAGCGGTACAGCCATGAAAGCGGCTGAGATTATTTCAAAAACCCTTGGTGGAAAAGAGCTTGTTTATGGCAGGCACGGGACAGCCGAGCGTCGGAAGGAGATCGGCATCCATGCAGTGCGCGGCGGGGATATTGTGGGAGATCATACTGTTCTATTCGCAGGCGATGGGGAACGTGTCGAGATCAAACACCAGGCTCACAGCAGACAGGCTTTTGCAAAAGGTGCGATAAAAGCTGCCATGTGGGTCTCAGATGCGCAGCCGGGAGTGTATGAAATGCGGGATGTTCTTGGGCTTTAAATCTAAAAAGATCGGATTGTTATAAATGTAGAGTAAAGGAATGGCTTTCGCCATCCCCTCCTCATCAAACTGCACGGACGGATTTCCC
>JAWOKW010000208.1:0-10193 GCA_033854095.1 Candidatus Methanoperedens sp.
GAGAAGCTTACAGAATTCGTTTGGAAGTTAATCAGGTCGGTATCAGAGACTATGTTGATAATCTTGTGCAAGAATTTGAAAATACAGTTAAAATATCAAAAGGAGTTGATGGTTAAACAATAGGCAATATAAACCTAACAGGAATGATGTTGGAATATACTTATATACAAATAGACAATATGATTTGAAAAAATGCTAAGCCAGATAGATGAACTGAAAAAGCTATTGGTGCCGAAAGCCTCAGAATTCGGGTTAGATGAGGGAAATATTGAAAATGTTCTCTCCAGAGCTTATGATTTTTCAGAAAAGGAACTAAAACCGCACGCTTTGAAGTGGGAAGAAGAAGGTACGCATTTCTTTCAGGATAGTAAAAGATTGATGTTCCCTGAATATTTTGAGGAAGCGCAGAGAAAACTAAAGAAAACAGGATTTCTCGGATTGTGCATACCACAGGAACACGGCGGCTCTGGTCTGCCATATATGCTTTACAGCGCGGTAATAGAAATTCTGGCAGGCGGCGATGCTAACTTTGGGGTTCATGCGTCTATACACGGTACTGCTGCTGAACTAATAAAAAGGTACGGTACAGAGGCTTTGAAAGAGAGGCTGCTGCCAGATATGGCTTCTGGTAAAAAGCTTGGCTGCCTTGTCTTCACAGAACCCACAGGCGGTTCGGATTTAAAGGCTGTATCGACCGTGTCCCAGCTCATCGGGGACCATTATGCAATAAACGGAACTAAGTTCTCTATTACCAACGGCGGCTATGCAGATGTGCACGTGGTGTTCACTGTCGATAAAGACGATTATGATCTACCGTTCGCTGAACGAAAGAAGTACAATGTACTTGTAATAGAAAAAGGAACAGATGGCATGGAATTGATGGGCACGATAAATACGATGGGATGGCGCCCATCGCCTACATCCATGCTGAAATTTGAAAACTGCACTGTGCCCGCCGAAAACCTGCTGGGTGAACGAGGAAGCGGAAGAAAAGTCCTTGCTGCTGGTCTGTCAGCAGGAAGAATAAGCTTTGGCTGCGCATGGTCGCTTGGGATCGCTGATGCGGCATATAGAAAAGCGATGGAGCGTTCTGAAAAAAGAATCACCTTTGGTCAGCCGCTTATAAAACACTGGGAAATCAGAAAGCATCTTGCTGATATGTACAGATACCTGTGCATGGGAAGGGAAAAATACATGCACGCTGCGTATTTGAAAGACAGAGACGACCCTGACTTCCCATTTGAAGCCACAATTTCAAAAATTTTTTGCTCTGAACGGGCAGAAGATGTGGTCAGGACAGCCTATCAGATGCATGGACATCTGGGTTACATAGAAGGAAGCAGTATACCAATGCTGCTCAGGAACGTAATGGTAGCAACCGTGGGAGAAGGTGCAACAGAGGTCTTAAGGGACAGGGTCGTTGTGCCGGGTGTGAAAAATGGCGATTACTTACGCACAAATGAAATCGAATATGATAGAAGTTTTGTTGATGAAAATCTTGGTGAAGAGGTATTCAGGGAGCTATCTCTGCGGCTTGGAGATGAAGTCTATCCATGCTATGAAATCCTTGTAAGCAGAGCTACTGGAAGGAAAATAAGAATGCCAGCAGTTGAAATAAAATATCTAACTATGAACTGGAAACTTCATGAGTTGTGACCTCAGAAAGACGTGCAGCTATAGCAAGCAGTCTCATATCACTCCATCGCCGTCCCACGACCTGGATACCGATAGGCAGCCCATCACTTGAACGCGCAAGAGGCAGCACCACAACAGGGCTGCCTGTAAGATTGAATGGAGTGGTATAAGCTCCCCCAGCCATCCAGTAAGACATAATATTGCCATCTACCTGAACAGGAGTTCCAGTCGGGCAGTGCTTGAAGGCAGGCGACACGCTCACGGGACAGAGCAGAACATCCCATCTATCGAAGAACTGCTCGATAGCTGTGATAAGCGCATCACGTTTCATCAGCGTTTCGGTGTACTGGCGCATCGTTGCATTGAACATCCGAGCCATACCGCGCGCCACAGGCACATCTGAATCAACTGTGAAATCATGCCTCTCTGCCTGTTCTAATTCCTCTTCAGGCGACATGATCGAGCCGACTTCAGCCTGGATCATCTCGCCCCATGTTTCCCAGACGTTTGTGAAATCAAACCCATCCGGAACACGTCGCTCGATGCGGCATCCGCGCTTTTCAAGCTTGCCTGCGAATTCAGCTAAAGCAGTTTTGGTATCGCGGCTTACAGTTACCCCACCGAAATCATCAGTCCATGCTATGCTAATCTCAGAAAGGGCAATATCAGTGACCGGTTCAAGCGGCACTGGCGGTACTTCCCATTCATGTCCATCAGGTCCGGCAATCAGTTTCAGCGCCAATGTAAGGTCATCCACTGAACGCGCTAAAGGTCCGATGGTGCACATGTGGCGCACACAGCTTGCCTCTTCGCTTGATGGTTCCGGTATATGACCTGTAGTGGGCACGAGATGGTCAGTCGGCTTGAGCGTATATACGCCGCAGTAATGGGCAGGGAGGCGCACCGAGCCGCCGATGTCGCTTCCAAGCTCAAGTGGCGTCATGCCAGAAGCTACTGCGGCTGCACCACCGCCTGTTGAGCCTCCTGGAGTGCGAGTGATATCCCATGGATTATTAGTGCGACCAAATATGGGATTATCTGTCTGGATGTCGCCAGCGAATACTGGCAGATTGGTCTTGCCAATGATTATCGCGCCAGCGGCTCGTATGCGTGCCACGACCGTGGCGTCTATTGAGGGAACAAAGTCCGCCAGAGGCGGGAAACCGCTCGTAGTCCGCATGCCTTTAGTTCCAATCGAGTCCTTGATCGTGACAGGAACGCCGTGGAGCGCACCCCATATTTCGCCGCGAGCAAGTGCTTCATCAGCTTCCTTTGCCCTTTTCCTCGCCCCGTCTAGATCAACAGTAACTATGGCGTTAAGCACTGGGTTGCAGCGGGAAATCTGTTCAAGATGTGCCTCAAGAACCTTGACCGACGACACCTCGCCCTGCCTGATCGCATCAGCCAGTTCTATAGCAGTGGCGAATATTATGTTTTTCATGTTTTCCTTACTCTGTATTCTGCTTTCGTTTCTCTTTCCTTAAGCTCTTTTTCTATCCATCTTACACTGAACAGGTAATGCATTGATATGCCGCTTCCCCAGCCCAGAAGAGGATAGAGGAACCAGAGCGTTTTTGGGTCAAAGGTTAAGTTGATAGCTATAAACAGAGCATTGACGAGCGCATACGCGATAAAATGAATTGAAAAGCCTTTTTTCTCATCCTCAACCACTACATCTCTGTATGCCTTTTTGTATTCATCTAAGGAAATCTCTTCCGTAACTTCTTACCTCCACAATAAAGGTTTATTTCGCCATATAAATACTTTTTCATTATTAAATAATAAATTTAGTAGCAAACAAAAACTATTAGCCTTTCCACGCTGTTAAGCCTGAACCATGAAAAAAGTAGTACTTGCATACTCAGGCGGACTTGATACTTCTGTCTGTATACCTCTGTTAAAAGAGCATTATGGCTGTGATTATGTCGTTACAGTGACCGTAGATGTAGGGCAGCCTGCAAAAGAGATTCAGCAGGCTCTGGAAAAAGCTGCAAAAATAAGCGATGAACATTACACAATAGATGCTAAAGATGAGTTTGTAAACGATTATATCTTTCCTCTCATCAAGGCGAACGGAAGCTATGAAGGCTATGTTCTGGGCACATCGATAGCACGCCCACTCATAGCAAGAAAGGTCGTTGAGATCGCTCAAAAGGAAAATGCACATTGTTTAGCACATGGATGCACTGGCAAAGGTAACGACCAGCTGAGGTTTGAGGCTGTGTTCAGGAGCACAGCCCTTGAGGTAATAGCCCCTATGAGGGATATGAACCTCACCCGCGATTGGGAGATGGATTATGCAAAGAAGCATGGGATACCTGTTGCAGCCACAAAATCAAAACCATGGAGCGTGGATGAGAATATCTGGAGCCGCAGCATCGAAGGAGGAAGGCTTGAAGAACCTGATTTCATCCCGCCTGAAGAAATCTTCGAGTGGACGGTACAGCCTGAAAACGCACCTGGGGCTCAGGTAATTGATATCTGTTTTGAACATGGGATTCCAGTGTCGCTGGATGGAGAAGCTATGGAAGGCGTTCCATTGATCCAGAACCTTAACAGGATAGGCGGCTCACACGGAGTCGGGCGCACTGATATGATAGAGGACAGGGTGCTCGGTCTGAAGGCAAGAGAGAATTACGAACATCCTGCTGCAACAGTGCTGCTGACTGCACACAGAGACCTTGAAAAACTTGTGCTCACAAGAGAGGAGCTGCGCTTTAAGTCATTGGTCGATGAAACGTGGAGCGAGCTTGCATATAAAGGTCTTGTGGATGAGCCGCTGTATTCAGACCTGAACGCTTTTATCAACAGGACACAGGAAAGAGTGAGCGGCAGCGTGAAGCTCAGGCTTTATAAAGGGAGCGCAAAAGTGGTGGCGCGGGATTCACCATTTGCTCTGTATTCTGCTGACCTGTCTTCTTTTGACAGCAAGACCATAGACCAGAAGGATGCGGAAGGGTATTGTAAGTACCATGGGTTCCAGGCAAGGATGTTTAAAAAGAGCAGCGGGCAAATTGCTGGGCTGAAGCTGTAACTTCCTCATCCAGCTTTGTGGGTTCATGTATAATTCGGTACTGCCGAAATTGTGCTTGTAAGCCGACGTCGGGGCGCAGGGGAGTTTCCTGCTTATGATCGTAGGACTCGGCAGCAGAATGCATATTCAATAAGATTATTTAAATGGGCCCGCTGAGATTCGAACTCAGGATCCCCGCCGTGTAAAGGCGATGTCATAGCCGACTAGACCACGGGCCCTTTCGGGCTAAGATGTCATTTGTGGTATATAATTTTTTTTAGCAAAACACATATATCCAAGTTTTTCCTTTAGTAGGTAGGATTTACATGGATTTATTCATATATTCAAATGGAACACTTGTGCCAAAAAACGAAGCAAGAACATCTCTATACGACCACGGCTTTTTATATGGTGATGGTGTTTTTGAAGGTATCAGAGCCTATAACGGCAGAATATTCAGACTGAATGAGCATCTTGACAGATTGTATGATTCTGCGAAAGCGATAGACCTCAAGATACCTCTTTCAAAAGAAGAAATGAAGAGAGCCATTATAGAGACCCTGAAGAAAAACAATCTGAAAGACGCCTATATACGCCCTATAGTTACACGCGGTGACGGCGATCTTGGTCTTGATCCCAGAAAATGCCCCATACCCAATGTTTATATCATCACACAGGAATGGGGAGCTATGTACGGAGACCTTTATGAAAAGGGTCTTACTGCGGTTACAGTTGGTATCAGAAGAAATGCACCTGAGGCTCTGCCTCCAAACATCAAATCATTGAATTATCTCAATAACATCCTCGCAAAGATCGAAGCCAATGTAAAAGGCGGAGACGAGGCAATAATGATAGATGTGCACGGTAATGTCTCAGAAGGTTCAGGAGACAACATCTTTGTTATAAAGAATAACAGGATTTTCACCCCACCCCACATGAACAACCTGCGGGGAGTAACAAAGGCTGCGGCAATAGAATTAGCTGTCAGGGAAGGGATTGAAGTATTAGAGACAAACCTCGGATTGTTTGATATTTATACTGCTGATGAGGTTTTCGTCACAGGCACTGCTGCTGAGATCGCCCCTATAACGAAAATCGATGGACGCGTGATCGGTGATGGAAAGCCTGGAAAGATCACCAGAAAGCTAATGGCTGCCTTCAAGGAACTGACAGGGATGGATGGCACGCCGATTTTATAGTAATGACTGAAGTTAATCCGGCATTTGAACGGCTTGATGACCAGCTTTCCTGGTATGATACCAAAAGCATGGAAAACCAGAAATGGTACAAACGGCTAAAAATAGCTGAAATAATCGCAGCAGCTATTGTTCCATTTGCAGCAGGTTTTGACGGGCTCAATGTTGTTACAGGAATCCTCGGCGTTCTTATCGTCATATTCATTGGAATACAAAGTCTGAACCAGTATCATGACAACTGGATATCATATCGTTCCACTGCTGAGCGGTTAAAACGTGAAAAGTATCTATGGCTTTCAAAAGCCGGACCTTATAGGGATGCTAAGAACCCTGAACTGATGCTTGCAGAACGGGTGGAATCCTTGATTTCAAGAGAGCATACAAATTGGGTGGCAAATATGGAAAAGACAGAAAAAGATCAAACGGTCTGAACATAAAATGAACGATATCTTTCTCAGCTACAAAAGAGAAGATCGACAAAGGGCAAGAATTATTGCAGAAGCGCTTGAGCAGCATGGATATTCAGTATGGTGGGATCGGAAAATAACACCTGGAAAAACGTTTGACCAGGTTATTGAGGAGAAATTGAATGCTGCAAAATGTGTAATAGTTCTGTGGTCTCATCAGTCAGTGTTATCAGATTGGGTAAAGGAAGAAGCAAACGAAGGACTTCAGCGGCGAATCCTTGTACCTATCTTGATAGATGATGTAAAAATCCCGCTCGGGTTCAGGCGTATTCAGGCAGCACGGCTCATAGGTTGGCAGGGGAAATTGCCGGATCCAGAGTTTGATATAGTATTAGAAGCTGTCTCAGGAATTCTGGGCAGCCCTGTTGAAGCTGAGGAAGAGGAAATAAAGGTTCAGGAAGGAGCCGGAGGCGAAGCTATCAAATTAGGGGATGAAAGAGCCGAAAAAATCTCAGAAACTTACACCGACTCCATCGGCATGGAGTTTGCGCTAATTCCAGCAGGCGAGTTCATGATGGGTTCTCCATCGAGTGAAGAGGGTAGATGGGATACTGAAGGACCAGTTCACAAAGTCAGGATAAACAAGCCTTTTTATCTTGGTGTTTATCCTGTCACACAGAAAGAATGGCAGGCAGTAATGAAAAACAATCCTTCGAGTTTCAAAGGCGACAGTCTGCCTGTTGAACAGGTATCATGGAATGATGTTCAAAAGTTCATCAAAAAGCTAAATGATAAAGAAAGCACAGATAAATATCGGCTTCCGTCAGAAGCTGAATGGGAATATGCGGCTCGTGCAGGCACAGCCACGAGGTATTCCTTCGGCGACGATGAATCAAAGCTGGGCGACTATGCATGGTATGATGCAAATTCGGATAGCAAGACGCATCCGGTCGGTCAGAAAAAGCCAAACGCATTGGGACTATATGACATGCACGGCAGTGCTTGGGAAGGAGATGGCTCCAGCGTCGGTCGGGGCGGTAGCTGGCTCAATGGTGCCGGGTTCTGCCGGTCAGCGTCTCGCTACGCCTACGGCCCGGGCTACCGCAGCGTCAATCTCGGCTTTCGCCTTCTGAGGACCCTGTAGCTACTTTCCCCTTTACTCCTTTACCACTTAAAACCGTAAACTTTACACCCAAGCGAAGCCTGAAGGCTGCGCGTGCGTAAGCCGCACAGCCGAAGGGCGAAGCAAGCGCAAAAACTACAAAAATTTCATAATAGGTTTATAAACTCTTCAACAGTCAAACCGCTATCTTTTATTAAAGACCTCAGAGTTCCTCTTTTAACTTCAGAGTGCAGAGGGATTGACAAAGTAACTATAGATTCTGGTTTCATCATTATCACATGGGTTCCAGTTTGCCTCATCACGGACCAGCCGGCTTTGCTGAATGTTTTAATGGCATCTTTACCTGAAATAATGGGCAATTTTGTCAAGTTATACCGTTACTTCTAAGACTTGTCCTTCTATGGATTTTGCTCTGTCATTTAAAGCTGCTATACAGCCCTGAATAGCATCTTTTATATTCCTCACAGCTTCTTCTATGGTCTCGCCCTGAGAATGACAACCTGGCAGAGCTGGACAGCTAACATTAAATCCGCCATCTTCGATATCTTCCTTTATAATAATTGTTAATTTCATTTTGATACCTGTCTTATTAAGGGGTTATTGTTTGTGAAGTACATAAAGCTTAATAAAAAGTTCACTATTCAAGGACAGTGCGTAAGCCGCACAGCCGAAGTGCGAAGCCCGAAACCGCCGATAGGTGGGCACGCCGAAAACGACTGTGTAAAAAATTATTTTATATTAAAAATATTTACATTTAAATAAGAATAAAAATCAGAGAGCTTCTCCATCATCGCAGACCGGCAGCAGGTGGCGAAGCGTAGGGAAAGATTAAGAAGAGATGATGCTGTTTCAAGTTTTTGCCTGATGTTTTGCGATAAGTTCCCTGACAGATGGAACTAATTGAATAGGAACCTCCATCACAGCATAATTTTTATCCTCTAAAGCAGCCTCGTCCTCTGCTAAGGCTTCTTCCTCAGTTTGTGCCTCATAATGAGCAATAACCCGCCGTACTCTCTCTTCAGTCCATCCTTTTGGAAATCTACTTTTCCTCATTTTTTCTTTTGCCTCCTGCGCTTATATGCCGCCAAGGGTTTACCGCTTAATTCAAAGGCTGTTATGACAAAAATACTTTTGGGCTTTGGTTCCAGAACATAGATAACCCTTAGATAACGTCCTGCACGTGTTTGACCTATAGCAACCCGTGAACCGTCTCTACCTTGGCGGTCTTCACCAGGCTTTGATAAAACATCTTCCACCTCTTCTTCAGATACTTCGTGACTATAGATATGGGGCAAACCTGTTTCGGGATCAATATAGCAACGAATATCCATATTATAACAACTTTTTAAGCATCGGCAAAGACTTGCTGTTTAGCTATGGTTACTACAAAATCTTATTTGGCTAATTATATCATAACAGTTTCGCTCATCTTACTTTTATTTTCATTCTGAAATACGTTCAACCCCTTTGCCATCAGTGCAAACTGGCAGCAGGTGGCGAATCGAATCAGTTCGTTGCAGTTCGATGTTTACCTGCGTAAGTACTACGCAGTAAAGAAATAAATATAAACCTGTGGAGAATTAATTAAACTGCATTCAGGCAGAAAATGGGATTATGAGCGACATTTTCCTCAGCTACTCAAATGAAGATAGAGCCATTGCAAAGAGCATTGCAGAAGCTCTTGAAGCTCAGGGGTGTTCAGTGTGGTGGGACAGGGTTATACCTCCTGGGAGAAGATTTTATGAGGTCATCGAGCAGGAGTTAGAGGCTGCAAAATGCGTGATAGTTCTGTGGTCGCATAAATCTGTGAAATCAAAGTGGGTGAATACTGAAGCCTCTGAAGGCGATATGCGCGGTGTCCTTGTTCCAGTTTTGATCGAGAATGATGTTAAAATTCCTCTGGCTTTCAGGCTGATTGAAGCAGCAAAGCTCATAGACTGGGATGAAACACAGCCAAATCCAGAGTTTGACCTGCTGCTTGATTCTATATCAAATATTTTAGGCAGACCTCTGTGCGGGGATAAACAAGAAAGTAATAAAAAACCAAAAGGTATAATGGAATTGGCAGCCAAACAAATGGAGCGGGAAGTGCATACAAAAGCCGAAGAGGAACTCCTCAAAACCTACACAAACTCCATCGGCATGGAGTTCGTACAGATACCTGCGGATGAGTTTGACATGGGTTCGCCGGCAAGTGAGGCAGGCAGATACGATGACAAAGGACCAGTTCATCATGTAAAATTACCAAATGCTTTTTACATGGGCAAATATGAAGTCACACAGAAGCAGTGGCATGATGTCATGGGAAGTAGTCCTTCTTATTTCAAGGGTGATGACCTGCCTGTTGAGCAGGTATCATGGAATGATGCTCAGAAGTTCGTAAAGAAACTCAACGAGAAAGAAAATACATATAAATACCGCCTTCCATCAGAAGCCGAGTGGGAATATGCAGCGCGGGCAGGCACCACAACAAGATATTCTTTCGGCGATGATGAATCAAAGCTCGGCAATTATGCATGAGTGGGTTCAGGATATATATCATAGCAGCTATGACGGCGTACCAACTGATGGAAGTGCTTGGGAAGGTGATGTTGGCTCCCGCCGTGTCGTTCGGGGCGGTGGTTGGTACGATGCCGCCGGGTACTGCCGGTCGTCGGTTCGCGACTACGGCGGCCCGGGCCGCCGCGTCGTCATCCTCGGCTTTCGCCTTCTGAGGGATTTGTAACCACCTTCCACTTTACCACTTTACCACTTAAAACCGTATATTTTGCATCGATGCGAAGCCTGAGGGCTGTGCGTGCGTCAGCCGCACAGCCGAA